>JAQBWE010000303.1 GCA_027625315.1 Planctomycetota bacterium | reverse complement strand
CTATCGCAAGGAGTTGAAGTCGTACTTCGTCAGACCGATCGCGTACATCGTGATTGCGCTGTTCGTTGGCTTCCTTGCGTGGCGTTTCTTCTTCTTCGAAGACCAATTCTTTGCCTTGAACAAGGCACAGCTGCACCAGGGATTCTTCTTCCGTCTCGAGTGGGTGTTGGTCGTACTCGTGTCCGTCATCGGCATGCGCCTCTGGAGCACGGAGTACCAGGGCGGAACCATCGAAACGCTCATGACGCTGCCCCTGCGCACGGGTGCCGTCGTGTTGGGCAAGTACCTCGCTGCGCTCACCCTAATCCTGGTGTGCTTGCTGGGCTCCGCGGGCATTCCGATCACGGTCGGCGGGCTCGGAGAACTCGACTGGGGTCCCGTGATGGGCGGATACCTCGGGGCGTTCCTCTTCAGTGCGGCGCTGCTGGCGCTCGCGCTTTGGATCTCGTCGCTCACCTCGCATCAGATCATCGCATTCGTCATCACGCTGCTCGTGAGCGTCTTGTTTGTAATGATGTACGAGCAAGCCGACAAGGCGGGCGAGACGTTTGGCTCGATACTCGAGCAACTTTCCCTGGCTAGCCACTACCAAGCCATGGGGCGCGGCGTCATCGAGTTGCGCGACGTAGCCTTCTTTGTGTCCTTTGCGGCGTTCTTCCTCTACGTGAACGCGCAGACTGTTGAGAACAGGAGGTACCGGTAGCCATGCAGGGCCGCAACTTCCGCATCCGTTCGCTCTCCTGGCTCAGCAGCGGGCTGCTGCTGGTCGTCCTCGTGATGCTCAATGGCGTTCTCGCGCGCGCGGGCTCACGGCTGGACCTGACCGAAGAGGGCCTCTACACGCTCACCGACGGCTCCCGCGCCATCCTGGGACGCCTGAAGGACCCCGTCACCGTCAAGGTGTTCTGGCACGACGTGCCCGTGCGGTTCGACCACACGAAGCGCTATGTGTCCGCACTGCTCGAGGAGATGAGTGACGCCTCGAACGGCAAGGTGAAGAGCACCTGGGTCGACATGTCTGAGGACAGCGGCCAGGAAGAGGCGTCGGAGCTTGGCGTCGAGCCCTACGTCTTCACCGTGATGCACGGCAAAGAGGCCCGCCAGGCCAAGGGCTACATGAGCCTCGTGATCGAGATGGGCGAGGAGCCGCCGCGCGCGTTCGATGTGCTGTTCCAACTCCAGGACCAGCTTGAGTACCTGATCGTCGCGACCGTGTTTCAGCGCTCGCGCACCGAGCTGCCCGTGGTCGGCATCGTGTCCAATCGCACCTTCAATCCGTTCGGCGGGCCGCAGCAAGGCCCGTTCAGCGACTTCGAGGGGATGATGCAGCGCACGTTTGGCGCGGGTGCTCGCACGGACGTGTCGCTCGATGAGGCGGTGGCTGAGGGCATCGACGTCCTGATTCTCGCGCGTCCGCGCGACCTCACGGAGGCGCAGGTTGCTCGATTCGAGCAGTATCTGCTCGCGGGCGGGCGCGGGATCGTGCTGGAAGATCCGGCGGACCTCGAGAACGTGCTCGGCCGGGACGCGATGTCCGCCGAGCCTCACCCGAGCGGACTGGAAGGCTGGCTCGGGCACCTCGGCGTCACCGTGGAGCGCGGCGCCGTGGCCGACTTCGAGTTCCCCAGCGGCTTCCCGCGGAGCCAGCAGGAGTTCCTGCGCTACCCGTACTGGCCCCAGGTGCAGCGCGAGGGCATGGACTCCGAGAACCCCGTCATGCGCAACACGCCGCCCATGACGCTGTACTGGCCCGCGGCGATTTCGGTGGATGCCCCGCGGCAGGCGGCCGCCGGTCGCACGGTGACCGTGCTCGCGCGTACGTCGGGCAACGGCTATCGCCGGGGCGACATCACGGGCCTAGGCCGCGCAGACGAGTCGCCCGAGGGCAAGCTGCTTGAGAGTGTCCCGCTGATCGTGCTCGTCGAGGGTCCGCTGCAGTCGTACTGGCTCGGCAAGCCCGATCCGACGGCCAAGGCTCCCGACGCCGCTGATGCACGCGGCGGAGGCATCCCCGGGTTCGACTTGCCCGGACCGGATGCACCCCGCGGGGACGAACCTGGCGAGCCGGTCGAGCCAGATGAACCTGGCGAGGGCAGCGGCAGTCCCGATGGTGCGCCTGCGGATGACGCGCCCGGCAAGGACGCCGACGAGAAGAAGGCGGACGAGAAGAAGCCCGCTGAGCCTGAGGACGAGGGTGACGGCGACGAAGACGCCGACGCCACCGAGGAGGAGTCGGGTGACGACGAGTCAGCCGAGGGTCCGCCGCGGCTGGAGACGGGCGCGATTCGCTTGCTCGTGATGGGCGACGCCGACTTCCTCGACGGTCGCCTCATGAACGCCTGGGTCACGCGCTATGTGAACGGCAACATCGGGCCGGGCTTCGTGCTCGGCGCGGCGGAGTGGATGAGCGGCAGCGACGAGCTCCTCGCGCTCCGTGCGCGGGCCATGAATCCTCGCAATCTCGACGAGATCGAGGACTCCACCCAGAGCCTGCTGAAGAGTCTCAATCTGTTCCTGGTGCCCCTGCTCGTGATCCTGGCGGGGCTCACGATGTTCTTCGTTCGCCGGATGGCGTAAGGAGGTTTTGCGATGAGCAGCCGCATGCGCTCCCTGACCCGCACCAACCTCGTCCTCGGAGGCTGTGCGCTTCTGCTGGCGCTGATCCTCGTGGTCCGGCCCGACACCGTGGCGAGCGTCGATCGCGATGACTTGCCGCTCGTGTTCTCTGGGCTGCCGCGCGACCAGATCCGGCGGATTGAGATCACCCAGCCGGGCTCGCCCGCGATCGTGCTCCAACTCGGCGGCTCCGACGGCACCTGGCTCCTCGAGAGTCATGGCAAGTACCCGACCCAGGCCGGCGCCGCTCGCCTACTCGACGCCATCGGCGCGGCGCGCAACCGCGGCGACGTAACGACGCGCAAGGACACCTTCGCCAAGTACGCGGGCGACACGGGCTGGACCGAGGTCCGCCTGACGGATGTGCAAGGCAACGATGTCGTGCAGTTCGGCGTGGGGCGCTACGCCTATCCTGAGGTGTTCCTGCGGGTCGGTCGGGGCGAGAGCGAGCGCGTCGTGCGCGCCCTCAACATCACACCCGGCGTCGCACGCACTGAGGTCAGGTCGTGGATCGAAACGCGCATCTGGCCTGAGCTCTCCGCGACGGACGCCGTGCGCATTGATGTCGAGCAGCGCAAGGACGGTCGCACGATCACCCTGGCCAAGCGCGGTGTGCCTGAGGCGCAGACGGGGCTCGCGGTTCCG
>JAQBWE010000302.1 GCA_027625315.1 Planctomycetota bacterium | reverse complement strand
AGACGGCAAGTCCAGGGCCCGCAGCCGGCGAGCCGTACGTGCTCGGCGGGATAGGTGAACGCGTACCCCCCCTGGGAACTGCCGGCGGGCCCGCTACCATGGCCGGGTTCGAGGAGAACTTCATGCGCCCCGGGATTGCCGCCCTGCTGTCCGTGTCGATGCTCTCGCTGCTCGTGGCGTTCCTCTTTGCGAGCCGCAGCGCGGGCGCCCGGCAGCCGACGGCGCGCGACGGCTGGTGGGACGAGGAGATCGAGCGTTTCGTGCGCACCAAGGTTGCCGAGACGTATGTGGACAAGCTGGAAGAAACGGCCGGCCACGATGCTTTCGGCCGCGCCATGGACGCCTACGTGCGCTTCGATGGCTTCTGCGACTACATCCCGCCGGAAGAGCACCGCCAGTGGCTCGAGGACACCGCCGGTCGGTACGCGGGCCTTGGCATCAAGATCAACTCCGTCGAGGAGGGCCTGCACATCGTGGGCGTGTTCCCTGGCGGTCCGGCCGACACGGCGGGCATCAAGGTCGACGACACGTTGGTGCAGGCCGCTGGTCGCAACGTGGCGGGCATGGAAGTCGATGCCATCACCCGATTGCTCAAGGGGCCGCCGGGCAGCTCAGTGACGGTGGGTCTGATTCGCGGGCCGCGGCCTGAGTCAGGACCGGCGCGCGGTTCCATCGAAGAACTCGCGGTTGCGCGCGCGTTCATCACACCCCACACGGTGTTCTCGCGGCGCGTGGGGGAGAACCGCGAGTTCCTGCAGGTGCGGCTCGGCGAGTTCGCTGAGGAGACCGCGCGCGAGTTCGACGCGCTCCTGGACAAGGTGGCCAGCAGCGAGGTCGCCGTGCAGGGCATCATTCTCGATCTACGCCACAACGGTGGGGGCGTGCTCAACGTTGCCGTGCGCGTCGCGGGCCGCTTCCTGCGCGAGGGGCGGCTCGTCGTGCGCATGGAGGGCCGCGCGGCGGACTCCTCCAAGAACTACGTGTCCTACGAACAGCGCGGCAAGTTGCTCGACATGCCGTTGGTCGTGCTGGTGGACGGCAACAGTGCCAGCGCCAGCGAGATCGTCGCGGGGGCGCTGCAGGATCACCGGCGCGCCGTGTTGGTCGGCGAACGGACCTACGGCAAGTTCCTCGTGCAGTCGATCACGACGGTGCCAGGCAAGGACGCGGCCGTGAAGCTGACGACCGCGCGCTACTACACGCCGTCGGGCCGCTCGTACCAGGGGCCCTCCGACGTCGATTCGATCGGGCGCACCCAGGCTCACGATGCGGGCTCCGGCCTCGTCCCCGATGTGGTGATTCCGATGGACGACGACGGTCTGCTGAAGTTGCGCCAGTTCTGGATGAACGAAGAGGGTGAGCCCTGGGGCGAGAAGCCGCGTCACCCGGAGCTAGGCCCGGACTACGTGGATGCGCAGTTGGAGCGGGCGCTTCAGTTGCTGCAGGGAGAGATCGTCCTGCAGAAGATCCAACGCAGCCGCCCGCCCGCCCGCCGGAACGGGTAGCCGCCATGTACATCCTCGGCATCGACACGTCCTGCGACGACACCGCGGCGGGCGTCCTGCGCGCCCCGCGCGAGGTGCTCTCCAATGAGGTCGCCACGCAGTTCGACCTGCACGCCGCCTTCGGCGGCGTCGTGCCCGAGATCGCGAGCCGGGCCCACACCGAGCGCGTCACGCGCGTTGTGGAGCGGGCCGTCGAGCGCGCGGGTCTCACGTTGGGCGACCTTGACGCCATCGCCGTCACGAATCGCCCGGGTCTCGTCGGCTCGTTGATCGTCGGCGTGGCCGCCGCCAAGAGCCTGGCCGTCGCGCTCGACATCCCGCTCGTGGGTGTGCACCACATCGAGGCGCACTGCACGGCGGCGCTCGCCGACCATCCCGACCTCGACTATCCGTTCGTCGCGCTGGTCGCGTCGGGCGGCCACACGGCTGTGTACGACTGCGCCGGACCGGGTGCGATCGAGGTCATCTGCCAGACGATCGACGATGCGGCGGGCGAGTGCTTCGACAAGGTCGCCGTGCTCCTCGACCTGCCGCAGCCCGGGGGGCCGGCCGTCAGCCGCCTGGCGGAGAGCGGGGATCCCAAGGCTGTGCGTTTTCCCCGCGCGCGCGTGAAGGGCGATTCCCTCGCGTTCTCGTTCTCCGGCCTGAAGACCGCGGTTCTCTACCACCTCAAGGGCCCGGGAGGCCGCCGCGAGGACCCCGACCGCGCCGACCTCGGGATGGACCGTGCCAGCGTGGCGGCTTCATTCGAACAGGCGGCGGTGGACGTGCTCGTGGATCGTTCCCTGCGCGCGTTGGCCGTGCGCGGCTACCGCGAGCTTGTCGTGGGTGGGGGCGTGGCGGCCAACCGCCGCCTGCGGGCCGACCTCGCCGCGCGGGCCCCGGCCGAGGTGCGCGTGCGCTTCCCCAGCATGGCGCTGTGCGCTGACAACGGCGCGATGATCGCGCTGCGGGGCGCCGAGCTGCTCGCGGCGGGCATCACGAGCCCTCTCGACCTCGACGTGAGCGCGACGGGCGAGCCAGGCGCACTCCTCTAGAGCCTGCGAGGGGACCGCCCGCGACGCCGGGGGGCAGGATTTGGGCCCGCGTCGGTATCGTGGGGTCGTGCGAGCGCTCCGTGCCCTGCCCATGCTCATCCTGCTGTTCGCCGCCGGCGGGCTGGGTGCGCACGCCGAAGAGGAGGCCGGCATCCGCTGCGACCTCCACGCTCTGGTGGACGCAGACGATGCGGGGCTGCTGTCCATCTACGACGGGCTGCGCAAGGGCCTTGAGCTGGCACAACTGCCGCGCGTCTGCCGCGACGAGCCGGACGAGTCCGGCGTCGCGGGGTTCGTCGAGCGTCGTGCGGCTCATGCCGCGCCCCGCCGCGAAGCGGGACTCGCCGTCGAGCCGTTCTTCGCCGTGGGCGATCGCTCGTGCGGCGCCGTGGCCGCGACGGGCACAGACCTCCCGTGGGTCGGCGCCCTCGTGCGCTACACCGCCGAGCGCACGCCCCTCCAGCCGCTGCCGCAACCGCGGCGCGGGGCCATCGTCTACGCGCACCTCTCGCTGGAGCAGGTCGGCGAGACCCTGCGCGCGGCGCTGGGTGAGGGAGCGCGCAGCGTCCGCCTCGCCACCAGCGTGGATGAACCGCTGCGTGCCGCCTGGACCAAGGCCACCGGCTTGGCGGTCGAGCCGTCGGCGGCCGGCGTCGCTGCCGTCGTGGACCTGCGCCTGGACCCGGCGGCCGCGGCGCCCTCGTTCGAGGAGGCGCTGGCCGA
>JAQBWE010000301.1 GCA_027625315.1 Planctomycetota bacterium | reverse complement strand
GAAGTCAGGCTGCACGATACGCAGCACCGCGAGCAGGACGCGAAGGAGCGCCTGGCAACGACGGAGCCGCGCCTCCGTCCTGGCCAGGGGCGCGCGCAGGTCCACGGAGGACGCCTCGCATGTAGAACCCGTGGTGACGTCCCGCTTTGCACGGCGCAGCCAGCCCGCGGCCGTGGATCGGGGCACGCCGACGCTGGTCGCGATGGTGATGTCGCCGGTGTCCTGGACGAGGCGGACCAGCCGGTGGTCGTAGGTGCGCTGGGAGCGGGGCATGGGGCCAGCATCCGCGCGGGCCGGGGGCCGTGCATGGACCCCGCCGCGGCCGTAGAATCGGGCCCCGTGGGCTGTCGAGTTCTCGTCACGGATCGTCGGAATGCTGCGAGACGGAGCACGGCAGGCTACCCGAGACTGGCTACGCGCTCGTGCGGCGGCCTCGGCCCAGCATGTCGTCGGTGTACCAGAGCTGGCCCAGCCGGCAGACGAGGTTGATGACCTCAAACGGCAGCGCGGTGAAGCGTCCGATGGCGAGGACCAAGCCGAACGGCAGCGCGATGGCGAGGCGGAGCCACGCCAGGAGGGGGCGGCGCACGCGGGGGCCGCCTGCCGCGCGCCACATCATGGGCGCCCAGGTGGGTTGCGCATCCACGAGCGAGAAGCCCGCCTTGCGAAACAGGGCCAGCGATCCGCTGTAGCGGCGGTTCTTGCGCAGGTGAGTGATCGAGACGCGGTGGATGAAGTAAAACGGCGCGTGCACGACCAGCAATCCGCCCGGTCGCAGGCAGCGCGCGATCCGCGCGAGCTCGGCCTCGACATCGGGCACGTGCTCGAGCACGTCGAGGCAGACGACGGCGTCAAACGCCGCGTCGGGGAGCTCGTCGGGATTGTCGATCTGCTTCACGTCGGCGCCGGCGCCGGCCAGCATGCGCTGGGCGAAGGTGCTTGTGGATCCGGGCAGGTCGAAGCATGTGACCTGATGGCCGGCTCGTGCGAGGGCTAGAGAATCGAAGCCCAGCCCATCACCCCAGCTGAGCACGCGTTGCTCCTTCCCCAGCACGCTCGTGATCCAGCGCACGATCCAGGAGCGCATGCTGCGCTTGAGCAGGTTGATGTTCCAGACCGCGAGCTCGTAGAGGAACGCATCGGTGGTGCTGTAGAGCGCGATCATGGCGTCGTCGAACAGGTAGGGGCGCACACCCAGGCGGCGGCCCGCGCGTGCCACGGAGCTGCCGCGGATGAGAAACTCGCGCCAGAGGCCCTTGCGCACGGTCTCAGGCTCCGCGCCGGTGACGTCCGCGATGGCTGCCGCCATCGCGCGACTGTTGCGGAGCAAATGCCACGCGCTGCGAGGGTGCGCGGCGGTGGGCGGAGGCTTGGAGTCGGAGGTAGGCGCCACGGGGCGGGACCGTAGCACGGCGTGGGCTACTTCGGCGGCAGGGATTGGGCGAACTTCACGGCCCGGTCGACCCAGCCCCGTAGGTCCGCGTCGGCCTTAAAGCCGGGGGGCTCGAGATAGAGCATCGACTTGATCGGTTTGCCTGTGAAGTCCATGGGGCGGGTGTGCGCGGATTGCAGCGCGCGGGCGGTGCCTTCATCGCCCAAGCGCAGCATCAGCCGCCGCTCCAAGACCCCGCACGCCATGTGCCCTTGCACCATGAAGGCGAGGCCGCCGAACATCTTCTTCTCGGCGACCTGGACGGCGCGCTTGCGGCCTAGGCATGCTCGAACGCGCGCCGCTACGGTTTCGTCGTAGGCCATGGCTTCCTCCTGCGCGGTCATCCTGCCATGCGGCGCGCGTCAGGGCAGGTCGATGCCGTGCGTGGCGTCGGGCTCCTCGATGCGTGTAAACCCGAGCGCCAGGTAGAACGCGTCCGCTGCCGGATCGTGGGTGCGCAGAACGACCGAGCCGAAGTGACCGTCCGCCGCGGCGAGAGCCGCCCGCACCAGCGCGCGGCCTGTGCCGGCCCGGCGTGCGGCGGGGAGCACGTAGAGCCGCCGGAGTCGGCCGCGCATGTCGCCGGCGGTGAACGGATCGACGTTGAGGCCACAGATGCCGACGAGCTCATCGGCTACGCGCGCTTCGAAGAGCGCCTCGCCAGGTCGCTCGAAGCGGTTGGTGCCGTCGTGCCAGTCCCGCGCGAGACGGTCCAGGGCCCCAAACGACTCTGCCCGAGCCGCGCTGCGCAGCACGTCGAGGTCGGGGGGGAGGGCACGGATGCGGTCGCACGGCACCCACGCAGGGTAGCGCGTTGCGCGGGCTGACCTCAACCCCGGGGCGGACGCCGCACCGGGCTGGTGTCGGCTGGGGGCGCTTGCGATGCTGCGCGTCCCCGCTGATGGGGCTGGAGGCTGTGCCGTGGATTGGAAGCAAGTCGCTGCGGATGTGGAGGCGTGGTTCAACGAGGCTGGGTTCCTCCAGCACTTGGCGCTGGCGGTGATCGTGTACGCCGTGGGGATGGTCCTCGCTGCCGTCGTGCGCGGCGTGGTCCGGCGGGCGGTGCAGCGGGCGAGCCACGACCAGACGTTGGCCCGATTTTGCGCGACCATCAGCTTTCAAGTTCTGCGCGTCGTGGTGTTGCTCGTGGCGCTGGCCAGCCTCGGCCTCGACATGACGCCGCTCGCCGCCCTGGTCGGAGGTGGCAGCGTAGCGCTGGGGTTCGCCATGAAGGACACCGTGGCCAACCTGGCCGCGGGGGTTCTTCTGATCCTGCGTCGCCCCTTCTCGGAAGGCGACACGGTGGAAGTCAGCGTGGTGCGAGGCGTCGTCGAGGAGATCTCAGTCACGGCGACCCTGCTGCGATCGTCTGACAATCGCTCCATCACGATTCCCAATGGCGCGGTGTTTCGCAATGTGATCACAAACTTTACGGGCAAGGACACGCGCCGCGTCGACATCGCCGTCGGCATCGGGTACGCGGACGATCTCGACAAGGCGCGCGCGACCCTGGTGGACCTGTCGCGGTCGCATGCGCTCGTTCTCACGGAACCCGCGCCGGTGGGGGTGCTCACCGGACTCGGCGACAGCAGCGTGAACCTCTCCCTAAGGGCATGGTGCAAGACCGCAGACTACGGGGCCGTGCAAGCTGATCTGACCGAGGCCATCAAGAAGCGCTTCGACGCCGCGGGGATCAGCATCCCGTACCCCCAGCGGGACGTGCACCTTCATACGGTTGCATAGCCTGCTACCGTGACGCCATGAGTCGTCGGGTCCCCTGGTTCTGGCTCGCGGTGCTGGCCGGTGTGCTCGCCACGCCCGCCTCGGCGTGCGAACTG
>JAQBWE010000300.1 GCA_027625315.1 Planctomycetota bacterium | reverse complement strand
GTCGAAGCTGAAGGTTGCTGCGTGACCGTTGACCCCCGAGTCATCACCTGACTTTCAACTAGAAACGGGACATACCCGACCCCGCCGCCGGGCTCAGCAGATCTTACTGTTTGTGCACGTTCCGATCGCAATCTGCCTTACGTAGCGCTCGATGCCCGACACGTCCTGTTGCCTAGCTTGCAGTTCCCTTGGGCGCGCAAACTGGGCGGCGACGTTCGCCCAAAGCCCCAACGCGATGGCGAGCAGCAGCGCCTTCGTCTTCCGGTCGATCATAGTGGACTCCGTAGCGATGGATGAGAGGCCGACTTCGTATCGAGCTAACGGTACTTGTGTCGGGGCTGCGCCCGCAATCGAGCGAGAGGGGAAGCCGCGCTAGACGAAACCAGAGTGACGCGCCGGTGACGCCCACCCCGTAGCGTCTCGGCATGACCCACTCCGAAATGTCCGCGACCCAGCTCGGCCTCTACCTCCGGCGCATCCGGCTCACCCGCTCCGTTCCGGCACTCCACGCACTGGCCGACGAGATCGAGCGGAAGTTCCTGACTGACGAGGCGACACCTCGACTGCTCGCGGTCATCGAGGTGAAGACGGCGCGGATGGCGGGGAAGAACTAGGCGAGTGACGGGTCAATCAAGGCCATCAGCAAGAACTCGCTACTCTGTCCCTCACGGGCCAATGCTGATAGGATAGGGAGCGACGAAACTGTCGCGATGCTCGACCGCGCCGGAGCACGCGGAGAAGGATTCCAAGGCGGGGCATGGTGCTCTGCGACTCCCCGCGGGCCCGCAGAGGCGTCCAAAACGCCCGAACTGGCGCGGCCTTGGAGTAAATCCTCGCTGGCTCGGGGCTGGGACCTCTACGTGCGCTCGCAGGGCGCACACGTGCGCTTTTCCACGCTCCCTGCTCTGGAGTGACGTGGGGCTGCGCCCGGAGCTATGACAGTCGCAACATCGCCTGGACGACACTCGAGCGCCGCTGATCGTCTTCCAGGGTGACGTACATGAGGACGGTCCCGTCCGGGAGCTGCACCAGCGTAGGGTCGAACAGGCCCATGCCGCCGGCGAAGAACGACGTCGCTTCGATCGGCATGGTCGCCTGCGGCGTGAACGTCATCCCGTCGCTGCTGGTGAAGATGTACAGCTTCGTGGCGCGCATCGTCACCGCCAGATAGCCGCCTGAGGCCAGCTTCAGGACGGCTGGATCTACGTTGGTGTCGGAAGCGCCGGAGGTGGCGATGTCGCCGAAGGGGTTGTTCGATTCGAAGATGAAAGTCGCGCCCTGGTCGCCGGAGACGGCCGTCCGGGAGTTCTTTCGTGGCGAACCCTTGCCGACGTAGATGAGACGGTACCGCCCGTCGGTCGCACGATAGACGTCGGGGACGCCGATCAGTCCTTGGTCGTCGCTCCCGCCTACGTACACGGCGCCAGAGGGATTCCGGACGAACGTGCCGCCGCTTTCCTGAAGCCGGAACAACGCGGCGCGGTTCGTGCCGGGGGGAGCGAGGCCCAGCACGTACAATTCGCGCAGGCCGGGGCCCTGACGCGGCACGGTCTCGGTGGGAACGTAGCCCGTCCCGTCCAGCGCGCTGGCCAGGCCGGAGAGAACCTCGGCCGTCGACTGGTTGCCACCGTCCCGGGACCGGTACACGCGAACGCCCTGCGGCGTCCCCACCGTCAGCCAGACTTCCTCGCTCACCCACCCCACATTCGGGATCGAGGCGTTCAGGATGCGGAAGGCGGCGTTCGGCACCGCCCGCCAGGTGGACGCGGTCGGCCCTGTCGGCCCCGTCGGGCCAACAGCTCCGTCTTTCCCTGTGCACGCCAGCAGGAGCAACCCGAACGCCAAAACACTCGAACGCTTCACCGTGACACCTCGCGTTGGCTGAGTTGCCAAGATGGGGTTCGCAGTCGCTGCATTGGAAGGTGGAAACCCAGCCGCATCCATCTCGGCCGACACCCCTCTGTTTATCCGTAACAGCCGTAACACGAGTGACGCCGCGATGACGGGGCCGTCCCACCATGTCCGCATGACCGCCATTGAACTCGGCCTCTACCTCCGGCGCATCCGCTTCACGCGCTCAGCGCCGGTGCTTCACGCGATAGCCGCTGAGGTCGAGCGTCAGTTCCCGAGCGACGAGGCCACGCCGCGCGTAGTCGCGATGTGCTACCGGTGAGTGTCAAGGTAGTTGTCGCATGAATCGTTACGCTGCGATCTCCTGCGATAATGTCGGTGCGGTACGCTCGGGATTGAGCGCGACGACGAGGATCGGGGTCCAGTTGCGGGTCGCACCACTCCAGCGTGCCGGGTTCGCGTCCCGGGCCCGCTCGTAGACTAACTGCCGCGCCGTCAGGCGTGCGAGGTCGCGTCCGGCGTGCCGGTCGTCCGGCGTCACGAAGCGAATCGCGCTGTGCAGGTGCTCGCTGTTGTACCAGCGCACAAACGCGCGCACCCAGTCCCGCGCCGCCGCGAGATCGGCGAAGGGCTGCGTCGGGTACTCGGGCCGATACTTCAGCGTACGGAAGAGCGATTCGGAAAACGGATTGTCGTTGCTCACGCTGGGCCGACTGAAGGACGCCAGCACGCCCAGGCGCTCGAGCGTCACGACCATCGTCGCGCCCTTCATCGGTCCGCCGTTGTCCGCGTGCAGCACTATCCCGCGCGGATCCAGGTGGTGCCGCCCGCACGTGGCGGTAAACAGCGCCGCGGCCAGTGCGGCCGATTCCACGTCATACACGTTCCAGCCGACGATCTTGCGGCTCCAAACGTCCATCATCAGATACAAATAGAAGAACAGGCCACGCACGGGTGTCTTGAGATACGTGATATCCCACGACCACACTTGCGCCGGCTGCGTGGCGATGTGGGCGCGAGGCGGACGTCGAATCGGCGGCTTCGTGCGCCCGCGGTGGGCGAGCAGCTCCTCCGCGCGCAGCACGCGATAGAGCGTCGACTCGGAGCCGAGATACCGCCCCAGATCCGCGAGGCGCGGGACAATCTGATGCGGCGACAGCTCGCGGTACCCCACGGCGTTCGCCGCGTCGAGCAGCGTGCGGCGCTCCGCGATCGACAGCTTGTTCGCCGGCGCATGGCGCGGACCGTGCCGCGCATCCTCCGACGCCCCCGGGTGCGCGCCGCGCCAGCGCTCGACCGTACGCACGCTCAGGCCCAGCACCTGGCAGGCCGGTGCCCGGCGCGCACCGGCGGTCACCGCCTCCTCGAGCAGCCCGCGCGTCATGTCCCGTGCGGCGCGGTCGTGGCGTCGTCCGCGTCCCCCC
>JAQBWE010000299.1 GCA_027625315.1 Planctomycetota bacterium | reverse complement strand
GGAGATCGGGCGCCAAGACCCGCGCGGACCGCGCGATTCAACCTGTGTTCATGAAACATCCGGGCTAGGGACCGCTGACGCGTCCGCGAGCGTTCGTGACGTCCGAGAGCCGGTACTGGATGCGATTCGTCATCAGGTAGTCGCGCAACTCGACCAGATCCGGGTGGACGGGGTCGATGTACGACGCACGCGCCGCCCAGCGCTCGGCGTGCTTCCACGCCGTGGCTTCCTTCTCGTACTGCGCCATCGCGAGGCGCAGATCGAACTGCGATTTGTCGAGCTTGGTCAGCTGCGCGAGGATCTCGCGCCGAGCTTCGTGGTCGCGCGGAAGAATGCGGCGGAGCCGCCCGAGGTTCAGGCGCGCCTCCTGGAACATCTCATCGACGGCCTCGGCGATACGCCGGGCCTTCGTAAGGCTGCCGCGGTCACGCAGGGTCTGCCACTCGGGCAGCCGCTTCTCGGCGTTCAGAACCAGGTCCAGGGCGCGCGTCTTGCGCTCGAGAATCTCCTTCTCGCGCTTGCCTGCGACGATCGCGGCCTCGAGCTCGGCCTGCTCCTTCGACGCCTCGCGGTCGAGGCTCTGAACCAGCTTGATGAGTTTCTCGACGAGCTTGTTGATCTCGCCTGCGTTGGGCGCCGTCGCGAAGTCGAGCTTGAGCCGGCGCGCGATCTCCATGGCGGCCTCGAGGTCGCCCGACTCGGCGAGCCGCTCCGCGTACCGCACGCCGTTCTCGACCGCGTCGCGCTCAGCGTCGCTGACCGCCTTCTTGAAGTGCGACTTCTCGATCGCGCCGAGGGCGAGCGCCTTCTCGTACTCCTCGCGGGCCTCGACGTGGAGGCCGAGATCGACGGCCAGCTCCGCGAGGCGCAAGCGTGCGTCACCATCGGCGGCGGGCGCGAGCGCGCGCTTGGCGCGGTAGTAGCCGAGCGGGGCGAGTCGCGACCACGGCACCCGCCGAACCTGCTCAGGCCCGAGGCGGACGACGACCTCGCGCTCATCGCCCTCCTCAACCACCCCGGTCAGCGATTGCCCGTTCGTCAGGGGCAACTCGACGGGACGGGCGTCCTTGGCCTGGGCCGTGGGGACGAGCGCGAGGCAGAGCCACAGGGCGAGCGCGCTACAAGCGGCACTCCGCCGAGCGGAGCGGGGGGGGCTGGTGGAGTCGAGCATGATGTCTCCGGCGCCGGCTACCACTCTAGAACGCCCCCCTGCGGCGGGCGCCTGGGAGATTCCGAGGCCGTACCCATCCTACGCGCGCCGGAACCGCCAGCGGCCGGCCCTCGATCGAGCCTCCTGGCGCGGCCTGAAGCTGCGCCAAGATCCTCCAGGGAGGGGGCGCTAGGGCCCGTCAAGATGAAAGGACGAAGGCGTTAGCGCCCGTCGGGCGTGCCCCAGTCACCCGTGCCGGTGCCGTCGGCAACGCCGGCGGGAACGGGCGCGGCACCCCGACGAGCGAGCGCGCCCTGATAGCGATCGAGCAACTCGACGGCCTTCATGCGCGCTGTGCGGTGCATCGCGGGGTCGGTGATCTTGAGGTACTCCTCGATGTCCTCGACGGCCTTGTTGAACTGCTGCAGAGCAGCCAGGGCCTGCGCGCGCTCGAGATACGTCGCGGGAACCGCGCTGTCGATCTTGATGGCGGAGGTGAACTCCTTCGCGGCGCGGCCAAACTCGTTGCGGCGCATGAACACCGAACCGAGCAGCAGATGCATCTTCATCTGCTTCGCGCGCGCGCCCTGGATCTTGTTCATGTAAAAGGTCCGCTGCTCGTGCGTGACACGCCCCTGCACGTTTTCCGCGTACAGATCAAGTTGCTGCTTCCACTGGTGCTGGCTCTTCTTCGAGATGTCCAAGTAGCGTTCAGCGAACTCGATACCGAGGTCGTCGTTGCCGAGCTGCAAGTGCGCCTTCGAGAGGCTGGCCAGCGCGTACGGATTCTCCGCGCTCACGGCCAGGACCTCGCGGAACAAGGGAATGGCCTTGTGCAACAGGTCGTCGCGCTTGGACTTCTGGATCTCGACCGTGCCGGCGAACTTAGCCTCGCTGGCAGAGGCATCGCGGGAGAGTGCGTACTCGAGTTCGCGCACGTCGCGGTCGTAGAGGTCGGCGAGATCGAGGTATACGAGGGCGAGGTCGGTCTGGACTTCGTAGCGCCGGCTGCCCGTACCCGTGGGGTTCGGCCACTCGAGACTGACGACGGACTCGAGCAGACCCTGCGCCTCGCGCAGCAGTACGGCGCGCTCCTGTCGATTGAGCCCGGGATTGCCAGCCGACTCCATGTAGAGCGACTTCGCGAGCCCGCGCTTGGCCTTCTTGTTCTGCGGCTGCTCCTCTATGACGCGCCGGAACTGCGTGGCGGCGAGCTCGTAGCGTCCGCCGTCGTAGTAGGTCACCGCAGCGGTCTCGAAGTAGTCGGCGCGGGCAACCTTGTCCTCGGCCTGCTCCGCGGCCTCACTCGGGAAACTCTCGCAAGCGGTCGTTGTGACCAGCACGCCGAGAACGATAGGGATGATCCAGACACGCATGGGAGCCTCTCCCGGGCTTCCCGGCCGTGACCCGACCGGGCTCAGCAGTCTGCCTGCGAGGGGTCATGGCCCGGTCATGCGCCAGATGGCCCCAACTGCTTTGCTAACAAGGAGTTACCCCGGATCTTGCCCCTCGGCGCGCCCGGGACTGGCCAAGAGTCGCTCGCGCTGACTCTCGTTCCGGGCGACGGTCAGGGTCCGCGAACGCTCCAAGCGCACGAGACCAGCCGGGCTCCCGC
Source organism: Planctomycetota bacterium (assembly GCA_027625315.1). GTDB lineage: Bacteria > Planctomycetota > PLA2 > PLA2 > JAEUHO01 > JAHEIK01. The sequence continues at coordinate 525 of JAQBWE010000299.1, read as the reverse complement.
GCGGCTTGCGAACGTAACGGCGGGGCGTGTAGTCAACCTCATTGCGATCGGCCGCGCGTCGTTCGCTGAAGTGGCAGGCCAGCTGCGCGGCGTCGAGCAGGGTGTCCCGCGGTACCGTCTTGCCGCGCTGCGTCGGGACGATCACATGGCTGCCAGCCGCCGCGCGCACGTGCAGGAACAAGTCCCCCGGACGAGCGTGCTTCATCGTCAGCTCGTCGTTGCCGCGTGCATCGCGTCCGACGAGGATCGTCCAGCCGTCGGCCGATGTGTACGCCCGCCACGGCAGTGCCTTTGTCGGCCCTTGCTGCGGTCGGGGCGCGGGCTCCTCGAGCGCGCGCTCGGCTTCGCCCCGGAGATCGGGTGATAGGCCCGCAAGAATCGCGGCAACGTCCGCGTCCGGTTGACCTACGCGCAGGAGCGCGTCGGCGAGCCCGACATGCCGTGCCGCCTCTTCACCTTGCCGTGCGCGCGCTTCTTCCGCCGCACGGCGCAGGCGGCGCGCGCGCTGAAAGCGCGCGCCCACTT
>JAQBWE010000298.1 GCA_027625315.1 Planctomycetota bacterium | reverse complement strand
GGGATGCGCGGTCGGTGGTTGGCCGCGATCCAGAGCGTGAACTGCGGTGTGAACTCGAAGGCCTCTTTGTAGAGATAGCGCGCAGTGATCCGGTCGCCGCCGGTGAGGCCCTTCACCAGCGCGGTCGCCAACTGCTGTCCGTCTTCGACTTCGATCGAGACGACGAGCCGCGCGCCGGCGAGCCGGGCGACGTCGTTTCGGGGTCCGCCGACGTTGCGGCGCTTCACGAACGCCTCGAAGTCCGCGACGACCGCGTAGTCCCCGAAGGCCGAGCGCAGCGCCTCGATGAAGGTGCTCTTGCCCGTGCGCGAAGGTCCGTGCACGAACAGCAGCACCTCCTCGGTCGGGGCGCCGGCGAGCGAGTAGCCAGCGGCCCGCTGAACGAATGCGCGAAGTTCGGCGTCCGGAAGGACGCGCTGGAGAAACGTCTCCCACCGCTCAGACCGCGCACCAGCGTCGTACGCCACCGGCGCAAGCTTGGTGATCAGATCCTCGCGGCGGTGCGGGCGGAGCACCCCCGTGCGGAGGTCGAGCGTTCCGTTCGCAACGTTGAGCGCCCAGCAATCGGCATCGAGGGCGTTGGCTGTGACAGAGACGCCGGGCTCGGACTCGGCCAGGCCGATCATCGCCTTGATCGCGCTCTCGGCCTCCGATCGCTGCGCCCATCGGGCGAGCGCCTTCCGGGCGTCGTCGTCGGGCTCGGCCCCTGCCTCCTCGTAGATGCGGCGCACCGTGTCCTTGGCGCGGCGAACGATCTCGCCGGTCTCGTCGGGCCGCCAGCGCGTTCCGTCCCACACCAGCCACTGTCTGAGCGCGGGGAGGTATCGGAGGTCGCGCCCGTGGTGGGCGACAAGGCGCTCCGCGTTTCCGTACTGCGTGAGCGGGAAGCCGACCCGCGACCGCTGGCCCCCGTCCGCGCGGTGAAGCGCCCGATCGATGGTCATTTCGCCGTAGGTCGCCCCGCCGCGGCGCTCATCCCACTTTCGGCGCATCAGGCCAGAGCTGCGGAAGAGCGCGTCGATGCGGTTGGGGTCTCTGCCCGTCCAGTGGACGAGGATTCCGCAGAGGGCGAGGTCCGCCTCACTGTGGGAAAGGTAGCCGGTGGTGTCGCCGCTCCAGAGCGAGCGGAACTTCTCGCCGTTGGAGGCTTCCCCGGCGCGACGCACGAGGTCGTCGTCGCTCAGGCTGGAGGAGATCACTCGGGGGCCCTCCTCGTCGGCCAAGCCGCTACCGAACGTCTCGCTGTAGATTGTCGCGAGCTCAGCCGTGCGCTCGGCGATTTCGGCGCGCGTTCCCGGCAGGCGACGGCCCGTGACCGTGAAGTACCTGCCGCTCGAGTACATCTCAACCGGGCCGACGCGCCGGCGCGGACCCGGAATGACCCCGCAGACGAAGATGTGGACGCCCCTCCCGGAAGGGCTGATCTCCGTGTAGCTGTCCAGCAGAGTGACGATCCGCGCGGCCCACGCTGCAAGCTGGCCGGTCTCCGGGTCCAAGCATCCGTCGAGGTCGATCCCGACATAAGGATCGTCACCACTGAACACGAAACCGATGCCGTGGCCGTGCGGAGAGGCGAGCGCCTCGGCGAACGTGGCCCAGGTTGCGGGGTCGGTGCTGGAGGCGAGAGCGCCTCCGCGCGAGCGGAGCGGTTGCTTGGTTGGTTTGGCGCTGCCGGGACGTGGCGCAAGGCGCCATCGCACCCACTGATCACGCTCGCGTAGCTCGCGAGGGATCTCCTCGAACGGGCCGGGTTGTGGGGCGGGCAGGGCGCTCACGGGGAAACCACCCGTCGCCGGCCTGCCGGGAGGGTGAGGACCCGAGCGGGGCGGAACTTGTCGTAGTCAAAACCTGCGCGGATGCGCGTGTGCCGTCTGTGAACGCGTTTAGCCGATGTGCCAAATGAAGCCATCCTCAGCACTCCATCCCGCCGGGCATGGCACGGTCGCCTGGCCTCTCGGGCGCCTTGCCAACGGCGGACTTCGCTGCGAGTCGGGCCATGCGCGCGCAAGGCAGCGTGCGGCACGGGCGCTGCGCCGCGGACAGCGGGATCCACTTCGCCTGCGAGGCGGGCAAGGAACCACCGGCGGACTGAACTTGACGGGCCTCGTCGCGCGGCGGTTGTGACGCCGCCAATGCGCTCCCGTGGCGGCACGCGTCCCGGTGACAATCAGCGACGATCACTTGGCGCCGCTGCGGCGCTGACGCGCCTTGGCGCTACGCAGGGCCAAAGCCGCGAAGTGCGCCCGGCGCGCGGCCTCGAGACGACGCGGACCGTCGACAGATTCGAGGTCGATATCAAAGCGCGCAATGAGGCGGGCATCGAGTGCTGTGCGCGCCGCCGCGCGGCCCGCGGCGGTCGTCTCGTAGACGTCCCGCCGCGCGTGGAGCGCGAAGGCGCCGATACGCCCGGCGAGCGAGCGTTGCCTGTCCTTCGAGTTCTTCGCGTGGTCGGCCATGCGTGCAAAGATGGGCCGCACAGCGCTCGCCGGTAAGCCGAAAAGGAGTCCTGGTAAGGAAAGTGGGAAAAGCGGATCGCCACATCGACGGTACCGATTCGGCGGGGACGTTCTTGCCGGACCACTACGCCGATCTCGTCGCGCACCTGAGAGCGCGGACGTTCACCAAGGCGCCAGAGGTCGTCGCCTGGGTCCTGCAACGGCTCGCCGACGACCTGACGCCCTTCCGGATCCTGGAAGAGGATCAGTCGCCGGCAAAGGAGACCGTCTACAAGATCGAGCGAGCCCGCACGAGCGGGCAGCTCGACGCGTTCGAGCGCTATCTGGACACCCGTGACATCGAACCGATCCGCGCCGCCAATCGCGCGGCGCATCGCGCCGCGTCGCGTCGCGGTACGGAGGCGCGACGCCCATCGGAGCACGAGGTCGATCTCCACATCGAGGCCCTCACTGATCTTGCCGCTGCGCTCGCCGGCGACCTCGCCGTGGTGCGACCGCTGTCCGCGGCGGAGACGTCACCGAGGGCAACGGTGGAGGGCGCGCTCGTCGTGTCTTTCTGGGCGCATCTCGGGAGCGACCGCCACGAGCGCTACCTGACCGCGACGGCGGCGCTGCGCAGCTACCACGAACAGTGCGCGACGGCGCGTGACATAACTATCGACCGAGCGCGAAGCGCACTGCCGTGGCTCGAGGGGGACAACCTCGCGGCCTTCGTCAACGCGACCTTCACACGCGCAGTCGATCGCGCGGAGGGGCGCCCCCCGGTCCCGCCGTCACCTGCCGGCGTCGAGCTGGTGACGGGCGCCGCAGCCGAACCGGTGCTCAGAATGGGCAGCGGC
>JAQBWE010000024.1 GCA_027625315.1 Planctomycetota bacterium | reverse complement strand
AGGGTTCCAGCCCCGGGCGCCCCGCTCGCCCTACACTCGCCCCCCAGACCGCCTCACCCCACGGTCCCCACGCGCCACCCCCGAGGAACGCCATGAAACCCTCCTACCTCCTCATCAACATCGCCCTCGTCGCCGGTGGCCTGCTCCTCTACCACACCCTCGTCGGCACCCCCGAAGCACACCACTCCGCGCGCGCCTACGACCACCTCCAAGCCGACAGCCTCCAACCGGGCAACCTCGGTGACGTGCCCGACGACTACAACCCCGCCCCCGTCGTCCTGGACGGCGGCGCCGGCAGCGCACTCGCGCGCCGCAACGCCGAACGCCTCAGCTCGCTCGAGTCCCTCCTCGCCAAGCTCTCGCGCCGCGCCGACGGCGACACCTCCTCGGCCGAGATCGGCGTCGCCCCCGACGCCGCGCTCCCCAGCCTCTCCGCCGACGACGCCCTGGGCACCGGCGACACGCCCGTCTTCGATGACCGCACCCTGCGCTCGCTCGAGATCTACATGGACGAGATCAATCGCCGCAAGCAGGAAGAGAACAACCGCCAGCGCATCGATGGCGAACTCCAGCGCCTCGGCGCCGAACTCGATGCCGATCAACGCGCCGCCGTCGTCAGCGCCACGCTGAGCTTCCAGAAGAAGGCCGGCGAACTCATGCGCCAAGGCTGGTCGCGCGATGACGCCGGCCGCGAACAACGCCGCGTCGCCTTCGATCAGCTGCGCGAGGAATACACCAGCACGCTGAACACGCTCGTGCCCGCCAGTGAGGCCGAGAAGATCGCCGGCAGCCGCATCGTGCGCGGACTCGGCTTCTTCTCGCCCGGCGACAACTCGCAGCGCCGCCGCGTCACCGGCGGCGGCCGCGGCGAGGGCCGCGGCGACCGCTAGCACCACGCGCCGCTAGACCGCCTCCGAGGCCGATCCCCTGGGCACTCCGGGGTCCGGCGCGCCGGGAAGCCTATACTCCCGCGCGCGACCCCCTTCCGCTGGAGGCTCCCCATGCGCATCGGCGTTCCCACCGAGGTCAAGGCCTACGAAAACCGCATCGCCATGGTGCCGACCGGGGTCCATCGCCTCGTCGCCGATGGCCACGAACTCTTCGTCCAGCAAGGCGGAGGCCTCGGCAGCGGCATCGCCGACTCCGAGTACGTCGCCGCCGGCGCCACCATCGTCGCCGACGCCGATGACCTCTGGGATCGCTCCGAGATGATCGTCAAGGTCAAGGAGCCCCTCCCCGAGGAGTACGGCCGCTGTCGCGCCGACCACACGATCTTCACCTACTTCCACTTTGCCGCTTCGCAGGAGCTCACCGAGGCCATGGTGAACGCCGGCTCCGCCTGCTTCACCTACGAGACGCTCGACGTCAACGGCCAGCTGCCCCTCCTCGTGCCCATGAGCGAAGTTGCCGGCCGCATGTCCATCCAGGTCGGCGCGCACTGCTTGGAGCGCGCCCAGGGTGGCCGCGGTGTGCTCCTCGGAGGCGTCCCCGGCGTCGCACCCGCCAGCGTACTCATCCTCGGCGGCGGCGTCGTCGGTACCAACGCCGCCAAGATGGCCGCCGGCATGGGCGCGGATGTCACCATCATGGACATCGACCTCGAGCGCCTGCGCTACCTCGAAGACGTCATGCCCGCCAACGTCACGACCGTCTACTCCACGGCCGCCACGATCCGGCACCGCGTCGCGTTTGCCGATCTGGTCGTGGGGGCCGTGCTCGTGGATGGCGCCCGCGCGCCCATGCTCGTGCCGCGTGAGTACCTCGCCGTCATGACGGAGGGCTCGGTCATCGTCGACGTCGCGGTCGATCAAGGCGGCTGCGTCGAGACCATCCATCCCACCACGCACGCCGATCCCACCTACGTCGTGGACGGCGTCGTGCACTACGGCGTCGCCAACATGCCCGGCGCCGTTCCGCGTACGTCGACTTTCGCGCTCACCAACGCCACGAGCCCCTGGGTCCGGCGCCTCGCCACGCTGGGCGCCGCGAACGCCGTGCAGCACGATCCGCAGCTGCGCAGCGCCCTGAACGCCTGGAACGGCAAGGTCACCTACCGGGCCGTCGCCGAAGCGTTTCCGCACCTCGAATACGCCTCGCCCGTTGCAATCTAGCCCGCTGAGAATCCGCCGGGGGGGCGCGTGACGACGAGACAGCCCACGCCGCTGACGGAGGTTCCCCTCCTTCGCGCCACCGTGCTGTTTGGCTCGCCCATGGTCTTTGCCATGGCGATGGGGGCGCTCTTCAACCTCGCCGACCTCTGGATCGTCGGGATGATGGCGCACCCCGAAGTCTCCATCGCCGCCGTCACCATCCCCTCGCTCGTCAACTCGATCCCGATGATCATCTTCAACGGGATCGTCAACGCCGTCCTCGCCCTCATCGCGCGCTATCACGGCCTCGGCGACATCAAGAGCGCCAACGAAGCCTCCAACCAGGGCTTCGTGCTCACGATCATCCTCTCGGTGCTCTTCGGCATCCCGCCGTGGCTCTACGCCGAGGAGATCTGCGTCTGGCTCGGTGCCGAAGGGCCGGTGATCCCCGGCGCGACCGAGTACCTCGCCATCATGAGCCTCGGCACGTTCACCATGTTCCTGCTCATGACCATCACCGGCGTCATGCGCGCCGTGGGCAACAGCATCGTGCCCATGATCCTCATGGGCGGCGCCAACATCCTCAACGTCGTGCTCGACTACGGTCTCATCTTCGGCAAGTGGGGCTTCCCGGAAATGGGTGTGGCCGGCGCCGCGTGGGCCACCGTCATCGCGCGGTTCGTCTTCGCGCTCGCCGGCCTAGCGCTGCTCTACCGGGGGTTCCTCGGCATCAAGCTGCGCGCGCTCGCCGTGCGCTGGACGATGATGATCAACCTGCTGCGCATCGGCGTGCCGTCCTGCGCCCAGTGGCTCGTGCGGATGGTGAGTTACCTCTACATCCTCTACTTCGTGGCCAAGGCCGCGCCGCTCGTGCCCCGCAGCATCTCCGACGCCCAGGCGGCCTTCGGCATCGGACTGCGTCTCGACACCCTCGCGCTCTTTAGCGGCTTCGGCTGGGGCGCCGCCGCCGCCACCCTCGTGGGCCAGAACTTGGGGCGTGGACGCCCCGATCGGGCCCGGCGCGCCTCCTGGATCGCCCTGGGCCTCAACGTCGCCATGCAGCTCGTGCTGGCGGCGGGCTACGTGCTCTTCGCCGATCCCCTGCTCGCCCTCATGGGCTTTGACGTCTCCAGCGGCGCCAGCAGCGAGCAAGTTCGCGAGATCGGCCGCACCTACCTCTACATCACCTCGTCCGGCTTCGTGTTCCAGGCGGTCTCGGTGGTGATCTCCCAGGCGCTCGCTGGCGCCGGCGCCACCAAGTTCCCGCTGCTCGTCGAGCTCATTGGCTACGGCGCCATCGGCTACCCCCTCATGCACTGGGTCGCCGGCCACGCGGACGTCTACGGATTGCGCGGACTCTGGCTCGCGGCGGTGGTGCTGCACCTCGCGGTGGCTGTCGCGTATCTGGTATGGTTCCGCTTCGGTCCGTGGGACCGAAAGGAGATCCATTGACCGCCGGTGATCCCAAGGTTCTCAAGCTCGAGCGGCAGCTCAACCTCGTCTCGTACCTGCTGTCCTCGCGCAAGCCCGTGCCGTTCTCCGACATCCGCGGCTGCGTCGTGGGCTACGACGACGACGCCAGCCCCGACGCCGTCGAGAAGCGTTTTGATCGCGACAAGGCCGACCTGCGTTCCATCGGCGTCAACATCGAGTACATCGCAAGCGATCCCTTCGGCCGCGCCGGCTACGTCATCGATCCGCGCGGCTACTTCCTGCGCGAGACCAAGCTCGAGCCCGAAGACGCCATGCTCCTCGCCGTGCTCCAGCGCACCCTCGGCGTCGTCGACGACAACCTCGGCCGCAACCTCAAGTCCGCCCTCGCCAAGCTCACCATCGACAGTCAGCTGCCCGAGCCGCTACGCGCCTCAGTGGGGGAGCAGCACCTGCTCACCCTCGGTCGCCCCGACAACGACCCCGGCCGCCGGCATGTCGCCATGCTCGGTGAGGCCGTCGGCCGCCGGCGGCGCGTGTCGTTTCGCTACCACACCGTCGATGCCAACCGCACCGAGACCCGCACGGTGCGTCCCTACGGCCTCGGCCTCTCCCAGGGCAACTGGTACCTCGTCGGCTTCGACGAGACGCGCAAGCCCAAGGGCGCCGTACGGCAGTTCCGCCTCGACCGCGTCGTCAACAAGGTCAGCGTCATCGACAAGAAGGACGACGCCTACGACGTGCCTGATGAGTTCGACATCGCGCGCTTCATCGAGCAGGAGGAGTTCGAGATCGGCGAAGGCACCGAGGTCGAAGTCCGCATCGAGCTCGACGACGTCGCCACCTGGCTGCTCGCTCGTCGCCGCCGCGGCGCCGGCACACTCGAAGAGCGCCCCGACGGCACCGGCCTCTTCCGCGTGGTCATTCGCAGCGAAGAGGGCTTGTTCCGCTGGCTGTCGGAGTTCGGCCAGCGCGCGCGCATCGTCGAGCCCAAGCGCCTGGCGGTAGCCTTCCGCGAGCGCATGAGCGCCACGCGCGCCCTTTACGACGATGTGCCCGTCTCCGCGTAGCGCGCCAGCACCTCGGCGGCCACCGCCGCCGCGTCGGCATCCGGCGCCACGTCGATCCACGTGAGCGCCTCGAAGCCGCGGAAGAACGTCATCTGCTTGCGCGCATAGCGCCGCGTGCGCTGCGCGATCCGCGCCTTCGCCTCGGCCTCGGTGAGCGTGCCCGCCAGCACCTGCTTCAGCTCCGCCAACCCGAGCACCTTGCGCGCCTGGGGACTCGGCGGCGGCTTGGACGCCAGCACCTCGCGCGCCTCCTCCACCACCCCGGCCTCGAACATCAGCTGGGTGCGGGCTTCGATGCGGGCGTCGAGGTCCGCCCACGAGCGGCGGAGGCCAAGCACCCGCGCGCGGACGCGATCGGGCCCGGCCCACTCCAGACGCTGCAGGCTCGCGCGCTTGCCCGTCGCGCGGATGATCTCCAGCGCCCGCACCACCCGACGTAGGTCGTGGGGGTGCAGCTCCTCGGCCCGGTGGGGGTCGCGGGCCTTGAGCTCGGCGTGCAGCACGTGCGCACCCTCGGCGTCCACGCGGGCCTTCAGCTCGGCGCGAAAGGCGTCATCGCGCGGGACCGGCGAGCCAAAGCCCTTCAGCCAGCAGCGCAAGTAGAGCGCCGTGCCCCCGACGATCCAGGGCGTGCCCGCGTGCGCGCGAATCTCGCCCACCGCGTGATCGCAGTCCACGAGGAAGCGCCCCGCGTCGTAGGTGTCGTAGAGGTCGAGGATGCCCAGCAGGCGGTGACGTACATCGCTCGGCGGCGTCGGCGCGGCCGTCAGCACGGGCATGCCGCGATACACCGTGTACGCATCGCAGCAGATCACCTGACCGTGCGTTTGGCGCGCGGCTTCGACGCCCACGTCGCTCTTGCCCGACCCTGTCGGGCCCACCAGACAGGGGACGGCGGCCGCATCCATCGCGGCATGCTACGGGGAAGGCCGTGGTACCTTCCGCGCACGTCGGAGGGGTCCGAGTTTGAGCGAGCGCCGCGATCTCTGGGTCCCTGCTGTGCTCGTGCTCGCGGGCTGCGGACTCCTCGCCTGGCACCTGCTCCGCCCCGGGGGCGCGCCGCTCGTGGGGGCCGCCGCCTGCACGGTGGGGCTCCTCAGCGGCATTGCCTGCCTGTTTGTCCGCATCCGGCAGGGCCAGAAGCGCGTCGTGCAGTTCGGCATCGGCTGCGGGTTCATCCTGGCCACCTTCATGCCGCTTGATCTGGGGCTCCACCAGGTGCTGCCGCTGCTGATCGCCGCGCTGGCGTTCCTCCTGCCCATTCGCGCGGCGCCCGTCCAGACCCGCATGGTGCTGCTGGGCGTGGCCGGGCTCATGGCCATCCTGTCGATGCTTTGCATGCTCGGCGTCATCGACCGCGCGCTCACGTGGTACTTCGTGGCCGGGGCGCTGTTCTTCACCATGCAGGTGCTGTACTCACGCGTGCGCCCTGAGGAGCCGCCGCCCCCCGGTGCGCGCGTGTGCATCTACGGCGGCACGTTTGACCCCTTCCACCGGGGGCACCGCGCGCTCTGCGAGGCGGCGCTCGAGGTCAACGACCGGCTGCTGGTCGTGGTGGCCGGTTCCGCGCCGCACAAGTTCGCCGACGAAGACGGCGCCGCGCCCGACCGCACGCCGTTTCACCACCGCGTGGCCATGACCCGCGCCGGGGTGGAGATGCTGCCGCGCACCGAGGTGCTCGAGCTCGAAGGCAAGCGCGTCGGTCCCAGCTACACCATCGACACCCTCACCGTGCTCATGAGCAGCTACCCGCCTGGGACCCGCTGGCGGGTGCTGGTGGGGGCCGACATGCTCGCGGACTTCCCCAACTGGCGGGAGTGGCGCACCATCATCGAGAACGCCATCCTGCTGGTGGCCCGGCGCCCGGGGCATCCCCTGGAGACGCCGGCAGCCCTGGAAGCCTACGCCGAGAACATCCTGGCGCTCGACGCCCCGGAGCTGGGCCTGTCCTCCAGCGCCATCCGTGCCCGCGTGGCGGCCGGCGAGCCCCCCGGCGACGAGGTCCAGCCCGGCGTCCGGGCCTACATCCGCGACCACGGCCTCTATCTTGAGGGCGTAGACGCTTAGTTAGGCCGCCCCAAACAGGAGGGCTTAGGCTTTGAGGACGGATCGTGGCAGGAAGGGGCCCCGGCGGGTATCCTCCGCGCTCCCGAGGGAGGTCGGCCGGTGTCTATGAGGCGCCGCCGCAAGGAGGCATGGCATGCGTCTCGTGATTCTTTTCGCACTCGTCCTGGGCGCCACGGCGCTGACGGGCTGCAAGGCTTGGGATTTCAGCGATCCGATGCACCCCAGGCACGGCAACCGCAACACGATCGACGGCTGTGAGCCGTGCGTCCGTTGCAACAGCTGCTGCGACTGCGGCTCGGGCTGTACCCCGAGCTGCGCCAACGGCCAGACCGGCGGCCCGGGCTACTAGGCCCAGCCTTGGCCGAACCGGCCGTGGGTGCGCGCAAGCCGCGCGCACGTCCGGCTTTGTCACGCTTCCGTAACCGGCGGCAGATTCACGACTTGGATCGAATCCGGTCCCAAGAAAGTGTTGACCGCTCGCCGGTGGATTGGTACCTAAACAGCCCTGCACGCCCCGCCTGAGGGAGGTGGGTCGGGATGCACCCCAGCGGGGTGGGTCCCGCGAACAGGGTTAACGTGCAGACAGGGTTAACGTGCAGACAGGGTTCACGTGCAGTAGGGGGTCGCCTGGTGCGGCCGAAGGAGTTCACGCTATGGGCAAGGGCATCGCGCTCGCCGTCATCCTCGTCGCAGCCTCGTTCTTCGTGGGAGGCTGCCGCTTCGGCGCGCCGCTCCTCGAGGGCCTCGGTGGCGCCAACTGCAACGGCTGCTCCGGCGGCCCGGGCAAGTCGAACATGATCGTTCGCAACTGGGCGCGCGACGCGCGCAAGGGCGAGCAGTTCATCGATCAGTACTTGTTCAACTACGACATCAACGATCCCTACCGCGGCGACTGCCTGGTCGGGTACTAGCACCTCGGACCGTCGGCTTCGGGACCATCGGACCGTTCGCGGTTCGGCGGGACCCGGGGAGGGGTCCTCGCCGTGCGTCCTTCGAGGGAGGGGGACGTGGGGTGTCTGGGGCCGGCGGTCACGATCCTTTGCATCGGATGCCCGCGCATAGGCGCGGGCATCCTGTATTTTTGGCGCGCCAGGCAAGACGCCCCAGAGGCTCTGCGTAGTGCCGGCGGAGACGATCGATGTTGGACCTGGGCTGGATTCGCGAGCACCCCGATGAGGTGCGCCGGGGCGCCGCACGCAAGGGCATCGCGTTCGACGTAGATGCCCTGCTCGCGCTCGACGAGGAGCGCCGCCAGCTGATCCACATCCAGGAGCAGGCCAAGGCCGAGCAGAACGCCCTGGGCAAGCAGGTCGCCACGCTCGCGGGCGACAGCAAGCAAGTCGCCCTCACCCGCCTCAAGCAGCTCAAGGAGGGCGTCAAGGAGCACACCGATCGGCTCGCGCCGATCCAGCAGCAGATCGACGTCATGCTGCTGGCGTGCCCCAACCCGCCCGCCGACGACGTGCCCGACGGCCCGGACGACAGCGCCAATGTGGAGCTGCGCACTGAAGGCACCAAGGCGACCTTCGACTTCCAGCCCAAGGATCACGTCGAGCTCATGCGCCAGCACGACTGGCTCGACGTCGACCGCGCCGGCCGCCTCGCCGGCAGCCGCAGCTACGTCCTCAAGGGCGAGGCCGTGTTGCTGGAGCAGGCTGTCCTGCGGCTGGCGATGGACCTCATCGTGGAGCGCGGCTACACGATGCTGTCGGTGCCCGTGATCGTGAAGGAGTGGGCCCTGCGCGGCACCGCGTACTTCCCCGGCGCCGAGGAGCAGACCTACCGCATCGCCAACCCGACGTCTGAGGACGAGGCGTTCTGGCTGGTCGGCACGAGCGAGGTCAGCGTCACGGCGCTCCACGGCGGCGAGATCCTCGACCACGCCGACCTGCCGCTCAAGTACGCCGGCATCAGCCCGTGCTTCCGCCGCGAGGCGGGCACCTACGGCAAGGACACGCGCGGCGTCTACCGCGTGCATCAGTTCAACAAGGTCGAGCAGGTGGTGGTGGACGTCGCCGACGACGCCACGAGCCGCCAGCATCACGCCGACATCCTCGAGAACGCCGAGGAGATGCTGCGGCGTCTGGGCCTCGCGTACCGCGTGATGGCTGTTGCTGCTGGCGACATGGGCCGCGGCGCGCGGTTCAAGTACGACCTCGAGGCCTGGATGCCCGGCCGCGACGCCTACGGCGAGACCCACAGCGCCACGCGCTTTCGCGACTACCAGGCCCGCCGACTCGACCTGCGCTACCGCGACGCCGAGGGCAAGGTGCGGCACTGCCACACCCTCAATAACACCGTGATCGCCTCGCCGCGAGTGCTGGTGGCGTTCGTGGAGACCCACCAGCAGGCTGACGGCACCATCGCGGTGCCCGCCGCGCTGCAGCCCTACCTGAACGGCCGCACGGTCCTCGGCAAGGCCTAGGCTGGCAGGGGAGCGGTCGTCGCCAGGGCTGGCAAGCCCTAGGTCTGCCAGCCGCTCGGACTACCGTCCGGGGGTCGTCCCCGGCGCGGTACCGGGCGCAGCCGCCTCAGCGCCGCCACCCCACTGCACGTTGTAGCCACCGCGCAACAGGATGATGCGGTGGATGGGGTCGATCTCGTCGGGCTCGTACTGCTCGCCCTCGAGCGGCTCCTTCACGTCGAACTCCACCTTCAGCAGGATCGCGTAGGGGATGCCCTTCTTCTGGGCGGAGTCCCACTCCTCGAGACCTTGCTTCTCAGTGGCTTCCTCGGGGATGGGGAAGAAGCGCAGCCGGAAGTTGCGGATCTTGTCGTAGATGAGGCTGTAGAAGCCGCCCTCGGTGGGCTTGCTGTCTACGAAGTAGTCCTCACGCCGCCAGAGCTCAAGCCAATGTCCGTGGTTGGGGTTGGGCCGGCAGGCGTAGCCCACCTCGGTGAGGGGGCTCTCGCGATCTTCGTCGCCGCGTCTACCGTCGTCTTCGGAGCCCACGGTGCGCGTGCGACGCGCCGTGATGAACGCCACGCGGTCGGCGTCCATGCCCGCCATGCGCACGGCCTTGCCGCGGAAGCCCGCGTCGCCGTTGAGGCCACCGTAGTAGATGTAGCGGAAGTCCTTGAAGATCTGCGCGAGGATCGCGTTCGCGACCTTGGGGCCCTGCAGCTCGTCATAGACGAGGTTGCGCTTCTCGATGGTCTGACCCAGCGACTGATACATGAGCATCATGATCATGCTCAGGAGCGCGATCGAGATCACGAGCTCGATCAGCGTGAACCCGCGCGTCTCGCCGTCACGACGGCGGATCATCGCGTGCCTTCCTGGAACTCCGGCGGCGGCAGGAAGCGCGTGAGGGTGATCAGCGACTCCTCGGAGCGGCCGTCCCGGTACACGATCATCGTGAAACGGATCAGCTTGATGCTGGCCTTGTTCTCGGCCCCCGCGCCGGGCTGCGAGGACGAGGAGGAGGACTCCTCTTCGTCGTCGTCGCTCTCGAAGAGGTTCTCGCCGTCATCATCGGAGCCCGACGAGCCGGCGGCGACCATCTCGGTCTTGCGCAGGCGCCACCTGTAGCTCTCGTAGCGGTCGGCGCGTTCCTGGGCGAGGCCGGCCCACTGGCCGTAGTCCACGGCGATGGAGCCTTCTTCGCCGTCGCGATGCTCGGTCTGCTCGAACAGGATCTTGCCGAACACGGTGTCGGCCAACTCGCGCAGCTCGCGCTGATCGATCGTGTCGGACGCGACGACCATGTTGCTGTGAATGATCTGCGCCATGCCGCCCGTGAGGATCGCCAGGATGGCGAAGGCAAGCATGACCTCGAGGAGGGTGAAGCCGTTCGGGGCGTGGGGGCGGTGCGGCATCGTCAGTTCCCGAAGTTAGATGCCGGGAGGGACTCGGACAACTCACCCAGGCCTTCGACCCAGTTGGCTTCTGAGGTCAGGCCATTGAGCATCACCGTGATCGTGCGGTACTCGCGGCTCACGGGCATGTCGGTGTTCTCGATGCGAATCGCCACGCCGTTCTCTACCGTGCCGTCCGCCAGGAAGCGAATGCCGATGGGCTTACCGCTGTCCTGAACCTTGTTCCAGGAGCCCTTCTGGGCGCTCACGCCAACGATCTCGACGCCACTGGGCGTCGCGTGCCAGCCTGTGTAGAGCCACTCGCGCTCGCGGGCGCGGTCGGCGCGCTTGCGATCGCGTTCGTTCGGATCGTCGCCACCGGTGACCTCGGGCGGCGGCAGGCTCGTGAACTTGAAGCGCCAGCCTTGGCGCCAGTCGTCGGCGTCCTCCTCTTGGTAGGACCCGAACTCGAGCCACACCTCGTAGCTGTCAAGCACCGCGCGCTCCCGGGCGCCATTGAACGCCGCGACCAGCGAGTTCGCGCTGTTCTTGAGCTTGCCCTCAGCGCCGACGCTGTCGAGGTTGATCGGTACGAGCAGCAGGATCGTGCCCATGATGAGCACGACAGCCATCAGCTCGAGCAGGGTGAAGCCGCGCTCGTGCCGGTGACCCACGCTAGCCGCCTACTCTTCGGCTCGCGGCCACTTGATGTCGTCCTCGGTGTCGGGGTCGCCATCTTCGCCGTAACTCTTGAGCTCGTACTTGTTGCGATCGAGCATGCGGTACTCGTACTCGTTGCCCCACGGATCCTTGGGGATCGTCTTCATGATGGGGTACGGGTTGCGGCCGTCTGTCTCGGTGAGGTCCTGCAGACTGCTCGGGAGCTTCTTGTGGCGCATGCGGTAGGTGTCGATCGAGGACTCGAAGTTCGACATCTGCGCTTCGGCGGCCGCCACGTTGCCCTCGAACAGCATGTTCCAGATGTCGGGGCCGACCAGGGCGATCAGGGTGCCCAGAATCACGACGACAACCATGAGCTCGACGAGCGTGAAGCCCCGCTGCTTGCGGGGCGGGGCGCCGGGGGCAGCCTTCTGATCGAGCGACGCGGGGGATGTGGCCATGGGGGAGGTCTCCGGCTGCCGGTCTGGCCTTCTTGGACGCCAGCCCGGGTGGGGGTCTTGCAGGCCCCATCGTAGCGCCCCGGGGAGGCTGGGAGGCCTGTTGCGTGGCCGCAGGCCGTCAGGAGGGGGCTCGCCTGGAGCCGGCGGCCTCGGCCCGGCTAGCGCGGCCAGCTCGGCCTAGCGCCGTCGAACCCAGCTCGGCCCAATGGGCTAGCGCCGGCGGACAGTATCCATGTCCGAGATCTTGAGGATCGGCAGCATCACGCTGATGACGATGAAGCCCACCACCATGGCCATGGCCACGATGATCAGGGGCTCCATGAGGCTGGTGACCTTCTGGGTTTGGACCTCGACCTCTTCGTCGTAGGCCACGGCGATCTGGTCGAGCATGTCCTCGAGTTGGCCGGACTGCTCACCGACCGCGATCATGTAGCCCACCAGGGGCGGGAACACGCCCGACTTCTTGATGGGCGTCGAGATGTCGGTGCCTTCCAAGATGCGCCGCTGAACGGTGTCCAGCACCCGCGCCAAGACCTCGTTGTCGACGATGTCCTTGACGATCTTCAGCGCCTCGAGCACGGGCACACCGCTCTTGAGCAGGGTGCTCATCGAGATCGAGAAGCGCGAGACGGCCGTCTTCCGGAAGAGGTCGCCCAGGACGGGCAGGCGCAGCATGAACTTGTCGCGCCGGAAGCGGTACTCAGCGTGCCGCATGCCGAAGCGGTGGCCGATGATGAGGAACAGGATGCCCAGGGCCGGCACATACCAGTACGACGCCAGGAAGTCCGACGTGCCCTTGAGGATCTGCGTGGGCAGCGGGATCGACTGCCCCGTGCGTTCGACGACCGCCAAGACCTTGGGCACCACGAACGACATCAGGATGATGACGATCACGACGCCGACGCAGACCATGACGATCGGGTACGCCAGGGCCGCGGAGATGCGGTTGCGCATCTTCGCCTGACGCTGGAGGTAGTCGGCCAGGCGGTGCAGCACGCGGTCGAGCGCGCCCGACGCCTCGCCGGCCTTCACCATGTTCACGTACAGGTCCGGGAAGTAGGCGGGGTGGTAGGAGAGCGCCTCGGCGAAGCTGTTGCCTTGGGTCAGCTTCTCGCGGATCTCGCGAAACGCCGACTCGAGGTCGCGGATCTGACTCTGCTCGATGAGCGCCGACATGGCCTGGGCGAGCGGAATGCCAGCCTCCAGCAGCGTGGCGAGCTGGCGGGTGTACATGGGCACCTCGCCCTTGCCCTTGAGCCCGCGCTTGAAGTTGAGGACCTTGACCCTCTTGACGTCGTGCTTGACCGACGCGCTGCGCGCTTCGATGGCCGTCACCAGCACGTTCTGGCTGCGCAACTTCAGGCGCGCCTCACGCGGCGAGTCGGCGTCGATGATGCCGGTCTTGGCGGCCCCAGTGGGCGTCAAGCCCTTGTAGTCGTAGACCGGCATCGCCTACATGATGTCCATCTGGGTCACGCGCAGGATCTCTTCCGGCGTGGTCATCCCTTGAACAACCTTGAGGGCGCCGTCCATGCGCAGCGTGCGGAAGCCCGCGGCGAGCGCGTCGCGCTTGATACGGCTCGCGCTGTGGCGCTCGACGATGTGGTCGCGCACCTCGTCGTCGATCGGCAGGATCTCGTAGAGGCCTAGCCGCTCGAGGTAGCCGCTACCCAGGCAGTTGCCGCAGCCGCGGCCCCGAGTGAGCTTGCCATCGGCGAGATCCTTCGGATCGATGTTGAGTTGCTTGAGGCGCCAGAGATCGTCCTCGTCCGGCTCGTACTTCTCTTCGCAGTCGCGGCAGATGCGGCGCACGAGGCGCTGGGCGATCGAGACGATCACCGAAGACGCCACGAGATAGGGCTCAATGCCGATATCGAGCAGACGCGTGATGACGGTGGCCGCGTCGTTCGTGTGAATCGTCGAGAACACAAGGTGACCCGTCTGGGCGGCCTGGATGGCGATACGGGCGGTGTCGGTGTCGCGCACCTCACCGACCATCATGATGTCGGGGTCCTGGCGCAGCAGGGAGCGCAGGCCCGAGGCGAAGGTGAGGCCCTTCTTCTCGTTGACCTGGATCTGGCTGATGCCGTCAAGGTGGTACTCGATGGGATCCTCGATGGTCATCACGTTCAACTTGGTGGAGTTGATGCGCTTGAGGCTCGAGTACAGCGTCGTGGTCTTGCCGGAACCCGTCGGGCCCGAGACGAAGATGATGCCGTGGTTGTAGCGGATGAACTTGTCGATCATCTCGAGGTTGCCCGCGATGAGGCCGATCTCTTCGAGCTCGTACAGCCGGGCCGTCTTGTCGAGCAAGCGCATCACGAGGCGCTCGCCGTAGTTGGTGGGGACGCTCGAGATACGCACGTCGACTTCGGCGTCGCCGAGGCGCAGCGAGGCGCGACCGTCCTGAGGCAGGCGGCGCTCGGCGATGTCGAGCTTGCCCATGACCTTCATGCGGCTCGTGACGGCGTCTTGGATCTTCTTCGGCACCGATTCCATGTCGTACAGGATGCCGTCGATGCGGTACCGGATCTGCAAGCGGTCCTCGAAGGGCTGCATGTGGATGTCCGAGGCGCGCATCTTGAGCGCCTGGAAGAACAACATGTTCACCAGCTTGATGATGGGGGCCTTGTTGGCGACGTCGAGGATGTCCTCGCTGTCGCTGAGCCCGGCCGCGAGCGAGGCGAGATCGTCGTCGGCGAGGTCGCCAACGGACTCCTCCACGATGTCGGCCTTGTTCTTGTAGGCCTTGTTGATGAGGCTGGTGATCTCGGTGCGCGGCGCGAGCACCGGCTCCAGCTCCATCTGCAACATGGAGGCGAGATCGTCCATGGGGTAGGCGTCAAACGGCGACGCCGTGGCCACGCGCATCGTGCCGTTGGTCTGCTCGAGGCCGATGAGGTAGTAGTTACGGGCGAACTGCACGGGCACCTTGTTGATGAAGGCGTCCGGCACCGCCGTGTTGGCGAGCGACTCGGCGTAGGGGATCGAGAGGCCCGTGGCCATGGCCCGCAGGAGGTCGTGCTCAGAGACGAACCCCTTGGAGAGCAGCACCTTGTCCAGGGGCCAGCCCGTTTCCCGCTCGGCATCGAGCGCCTGCTCGATCTGCTCCTCCGTCAGGAGGTCCTGGGACTTCAGCGTCTCGATCAGCGGGTTCTGCACGGGAACATCCTACGGGGCGTGTGGGCCGCGGCGAGGACGGCCTCGCGGCCCTGGCCGAGAACCGCTCACTGTCTGAGTCTGCGTTCGGTCGCTCACGGCGACCGGGGCAGGCTGCCTCACCTGGTGCTTGTGGGAATCAGCGCCGGCTTGAACTGCGGCGGGACGCCGCGCAGGCCGTCCGGGCAGGTCGTCGGAACCGGAGCGTTGCACGGGACCGAGCCGCCGCTGACCAGGCTCGCCTTGCGCGCGGCCTTCTCGGCGGCCAAGCGCTCCGGGCTCACGCCGCTGAAGCGCGTGGCCTCCAGCAGCCCGATCTGGTCGAGCCGATCGGAGGCGCTGCCCGAACCACGGACGCCGCAGCCCGGGGCGCGCCCGGTGAAGGCGCCGGACGCGGGATCCTGCAGGTCGCAGTTCACGAAGTTCGAGTTGTAGATCTCGGTGTAGCCGATCAGCTCGTCGGCCTTCTGCTTCCGGCGGCAGGACTCGATGTCCATCGTCGTGAAGCCCTCGGTGTCGCCCGCCATGATGGTGGGGGTCACGAAGAGGAAGAGGCTCGTCTCGCGGTCGCTCTTCTGCGTGCTCTTGAACGCCTCACCCAGGATCGGGATGTCGGCGAGGTAGGGCGTGCGGTCCACCGTGCTGCGCTGGTTGCGGCCCATGAGGCCGCCCAGCACCACCGTATGGCGATCAGGGCAGGTCACCGCAGTCACCAGGGTGCGGCGGATGCGGTCGGCGGGGATGACGTCGCCGTTGGCCAGCACGCGCGGCTCGCCCACGAAGGCCGAGACCGTCAGGTTGATGTTGAGCAGCAGGAATGAGGCGTCCGAGATGTGGGGCGAGATCCGCAGGGTGGTACCCGCGTCCTCGAACCCGCCCAGACCGCCCGACGTCACGCCACCGGTGGTGGTGGAGCTCGAGGTGAACGCCTGCTCGTCGCTCACCTCGATGACTGCCTCTTCGTTGTCGGCGGTGACCAAGCTGGGGAGCTGCAGGATGCGGCTCTGCGTGACCGAGTTCAGCACGTTGAAGATCAGCGGCACCTGGCCGAAGGCGAAGATGCCGCCGACGAGGCCGGTCGAGGCGTCGCCGCCCGTGTTCACGAACGGCGGGATGCGGTCGGTGAAGAACGTGTCGCCATCCTTGTCGGCGAACGTCGTCTGGCCGAACGACGTGAAGCCGAAGCCCGAGGCGGCGTCGTCGTCGGTGAGGCCGTTGCCGTCCGCCACACCCAACTCAACCGACAGGCGGTAGGAGTCATCGAGCGTGAGCTCGATGAGCGCGGCCTCGATCAACACCTGGTCCTTCTTGATGTCGATGGACTCGATGACGCGGCTGAGCTCTTCAAACTGACGCTTCGTGGCGGCGATGATGAGGCTGTTGCTCTTCACGTCGGCCACGACGGCGGGCTTCTCTTCCTCGCGCGTGCTGCGATCGCCCGCGCCCACGGTGCGGCCGGGGCGCGCCGCGCCGCCGGTCGTGCCGCCCGAGCCTTGGCCCGTGCCGAACACGCTTGCGGCCTCGATCAGGCTCGAGAGAACCTCGGCGGTCTCTTCGGCCTCGAGGTTCTTCAGGCGCACCACATGAACGCGGTCGTTGGGCAGGATCACCGGCACGTCCAGGTTCGCGATGACGTTCTGGATCTCGGTGACGTCCTGACGGATGCCATAGATGATGATCTTGTTGGTGCGCGGATCGCTGATGATGCGCGGCTCCGGGTCCTCGACCTCGCCGCTCGAGTTCGTGCCGCCCGGTGAGGGGCGACCCGGCTGGCCCTGGGCGCTGATGCGCTCCCGGCCTGTGAAGAGGTCGGTGAGGATCGGCTCGAGCTCCTCGGCCACCGCGTGCTCGAGATCGACGTACACGGAGATGATCTCGCGGCCCTGCGGGCGCACGTCCATCTCCTTGAGCAGGCGATAGATGGCCACCGCGTTGGGCGCGAAGTCGGTCACGACGAACGCCTTGGCCGCGGGCACCTCGGTGACGTTACCGATGTTCGAGCCCGTCACGATGCGCGTAAGGGCCGTGCGCGCGGTGCGCAGGTCGGTCATGTTCTCGACCTTGATGGTCGTGGTGATGAACTTGCCGTCCGCGCTCTCCCAGTAGCCGACGTTCTCCTCGTCGAGCTTCACGTACTCGGGCTTGAGCTTCAGGATCGACGTCGTCTGGCGCGCGTCCATGACGAGCTGGACCTGGTAGCCCGTGGGGCCCACCGGCACCATCACGAGTTCGTAGAAGGTCAGCAGGGCGCGGGCGAGAGAGAACAACTCGCTGGCGGGGGCGCGCAGCGACACGTTGCCGAGGATCTTCTTGCCGCTGATGTTCTTGTCCTGCGGGTTCCAGACCAGCGGCTGCTTCGTGGCGCGAGCGACGGCGCGCAGGAAGTCTTCGATTCCGACGTCCTCTTCGCCAATCTCGAGCACGACGATGTTGTCGTCGTCGTCGGCGAACGCGATGCCGCCCTCAGGGCGCGGGCCGGTCTGCGTGGCGGGGCCACCGAGTAGCGCGTAGAGGAAGCCGGCCAGCACGGCGAGCGCGACGAGGGCGCGCAGCCCGCGACCGTCGCTGGAGCGACTCGCGGCTCCCCGGCGGGGGGCACTCTTGGGGCTGCCGTGCGTATCCATTGCGTATCCGCCTCCCACTGCGCTGTCCGGTCAGGCCGCTGTCCGGTCAGGCCCTGACGAAGGTCAGGGCCTCTGCGGCACCGCCCGTGCGGTGCCTCTCCCGACCCCTCGGCCGCTCCGCGCGATTGTGGCTGTCGCCGCAGCCTGCGGCAAGGACGCCGGAGCCCGCGAGATGGCCACGAATCGGCGCTTGAACGCCTTGAGGCAGGGTCGCCAGGCTTGGACGCCTGCCGCAGACGGCCTCTTTCCCCTGCGTCGGCCACAAACGCGAGCATGCGCACTTCTCGGAGCGAATCCGGCGCGTACCTTCACGGGCGTGTCACGAAGTCGTGGGTGCCCGGTTTGGGGGCCGCGCGGCGCAAAAGTGGCCCTGGGCGTGGGGCGGCGCGCTCCTTGACCCGCCGGGGGGGCGACGTACCCTGTCCCGCTTGTGGCTCGATTTCCCGGCTCGCACGACGCGGTGTCCGGGGGCGGGCCTGCGCGAACGCGTGAAGAGGACATCCATGGCTGTACGGGTCCAGGCGAAGTCGAACGAGCCCCTCGAGAAGACGCTGCGCCGTTTGCGCAAGCTCTGCAACAACGAGGGCATCACTCGTGAGCTGAAGCGCCACGCGTACTACGAGAAGCCCAGCGAGCGTCGTCGCCGCAAGGGCCGCGAGCGCATCAAGACGATCCGCCTTGCTCAGAAGGCCATCGAGCTCATGGGCAGCTAGGGGCCTACGCCCGGTTGCTTTGCATCTCGGGAGTGCGCCGGACTGGGCTGGGGGCCATCAGGGCCCTTCGTCGTCCTTGAGTGGACCGGCACCGAGGCGCCCTCCTCATCGGCCTGCTGCTCCCCAGCCAGCCCGGCGATCGCCGTCGACGGGGCCTCGCCTCGCGCACGGATGGTGCCCCTGATCTGCGTCTCACCTGTGCTGACGCGTCCCGGGTAACGTAGGACGCTTCACCCCGCCCTGGGAGGAGCCGATGAGCCCGGATCGCGAGGCACCGAGCACCGCGACCCGCATCCTGCTCGCGTCCGCGTTCTTCATCTCGGGCGCCGCGGCACTCGCCTACGAGGTCGCCTGGAGCCGCGCGCTCCTGCTCGTGCTCGGCTCCACCGCGGCCAGCTCCGCCGTCGTACTCGGCACCTTCGTCGGCGCCTTGGGCGTCGGCGCCCGCTGGGGTGGTCGGCGCGCGGAACGTAGCGCGCGCCCGCTCGTGCTCTACGGCGCCTTCGAGGTCGGCGCCGCGCTGTGGGCCCTGCTCGCCGCGCCGCTCGCCGGTTGGCTGCAGGGGCCGTACGTCGCACTCGCCGAGGGGCTACCCGGCGCGCTGCAGATGGTGCTGCGCGTGCTCGTCGCCGCCATCGTGATCGCGCCCGCGGCGTTCCTGCTGGGGGCGACCCTGCCTGCGATGGTGCGGCACGTCGTGCGTCGCGCGGGCGAGACCGGTCGCCTCACCGCCTGGTTCTATGGCGCCAACACGCTGGGCGCCGTGGCGGGCGGTCTGTACTCCGGCTTCATCGCGGTCGCGGCCTACGGCGTGTACGGCACGGTGTGGCGCGCCTCCGTCGTTGCGATCGCCGTCGGCGTGTTCGCTGTGATCGCAGGCTACTGCACCTCCGCCACCGTGCCTGCCGAAGGGCACGCCGCGATGGCGTCGCCGCGCGGCCGAGGCCGGAGCGCCTTCGTGGCCGCCGCGCTGTGCGGCTTCGCGGGCCTCGGCGTTGAGGTCGTGGGCTTCCGACTGCTGGTTTTCTTCCTCGAGGGCTTCACCGTCACGTTCGCGGCGATGCTCGGTGTGTTCATTGCGGGCCTGGGCCTCGGCAGCCTGCTGCTCGGACCGCGCCTCGTGCGCGGCGACCGGCCCTGGCGGCCCTTGGGCGTGCTGCTGTTGCTCGCTTCCGGCAGCCTGCTGATGGCCTTGTTCGGCGTGCTGCCCAACCTAGAGCCGTGGATGCAAGGCATCCGCGAGTTCGCCTATGAGCGCGCGAGCACGCCGGACGACATCCGCGCCGGCCTGCGCACCGCGTCCCTGCTCGGCGCCATGGTGCTGCTGCTCGTGCCGGCGATTCTGCTGGGGCCGACCTTCGCGCTGTGCGTGCGTTGGGCCGAGCTCACAGGCGAATCGCCCGGTCACGCTGTCGGCCGCGTGTACCTCTACAACAGCGCAGGCAGCCTGCTCGCGCCGTTCCTGTGCGGCTTCGTGCTGATGCCGATCTTTCACGTGAACGGTACGTGGTTCCTGCTCGCCCTCGTGTTGCTCATCGCTGGCGTTGCGCTGATGCGGTGGCGCGAGGAGTACGAGGGCGCGGCCGGACGCCGCAGCCTGTGGTCGTTGGTGCTGAGGCTCTCGCCCGCCCTCGCCGGTGGCTTCGCGTCGGTGCTCATCGTCCTCGGCCTGCCCGGCCTCGACGCCGACAGTCTCGTGCAGTCGAGCGTCGTGCTGCGCGACAAGCCGGAGCGACGGCTCGTGCACGCGCTGACCGACGATGTCACCACCGCCAGCGTCATCGAGGGCTTCGCAGGCGAGCGCTACCTCTACACCGATGACTTCGCCGCCGCCGCCACCGGGCGCCACTACCGCTACATGCGCATGCTGGGGCACCTGCCGGCCGTGCTCTGCAAGCGACCGGAACACGCGATGGTGATCGCCTTCGGTACAGGCACCACGGCTGGCGCGGTTGCCCGCCATCCCGAGGTACGGCGCTTGGAAGTCGTCGAGGTGAGCAGCGCGGTGCTCGAGCTCGCGCCATTCTTCTCGGAAGCCAACCGCGGCGTGCTCGACGACCCGCGCACGCGCGTCGTGCGGGATGACGGCCGCAACGCCCTGCTGCTGCACGAGCCCGACCTCGACTTGATTACGCTCGAGCCGCTCATGCCGTACTCACCGGCGGGTTATCCGTTCTACACACGCGAGTTCTACGAGCTTGCGCGCTCGCGGCTGCGCGAGGGCGGCGTGCTGTGCCAGTGGATCCCCGTGCACGCCATGCCGCCTGCGCTCTACGCGGCGTTCCTACGCGCGTTCTACGACGTGTTCCCGGACGGCACGCTTTGGTTCTTCGAGCAGTCCACGGCGCTCATCGGGCGCAAGGGCACCGCGGAGCCGAGTCCGGCGATCGTCACCTTGCGACTCGCGGGCATCGCCGACGACCTCGCCGACGCGGGCTTTGACCTGCCGTCGGGCGTGCTCTCGGGCTACCTGGCGACGGGCCGCGAGGTGCTCGCCGCGCCCCCGCCGCCGGGCTACGCGGCCTACGCCGATCGACCGCTGATCGACATGGATCCGTTCCCGGAGTTCGCCCCGACGCCCCGCGCGTCGCTAAACACGCCCTACCTGCACCAGACGCTGGCGTACCTCCTCACGCTCGTCGATCCCAAGCACGAGCCCGAGGGCACCACGTGGTGGAACCCGGATGACGCTGCGCGCACCCGCCGCGGCACGCAGCAGGCTCTCGCGGGGCGCTGGAAGCACGCGCAGGCTGACTTCCTCGCGGTCGCCATGCGCGGGCTCGCGCCGGAATCCCCGCCGCACGTGTTCGCGCGCGACGAGCTGCTCGATGTACTCGCGGATGCCGCGACGGCCTACGACCAGGCCCGTGCGCTGCTGCCGACCGACGCCGTCGTGCGCTGGCGGCTGCTGCAAGTGCTGCGTGCCCGGGCCTCGGTTCAAGCCCGCCGGCTGCTGGCCGGGGCGGACTCGTTCGGCGCCGCGGGCCAAGCGGAGGAGCGCGAGCGCGCGCTC
>JAQBWE010000023.1 GCA_027625315.1 Planctomycetota bacterium | reverse complement strand
GCCGCTTCTTGACCACCCTTCGGAGGCGGCCTACCTTCCACCATGGAAGATCGCATCCTCGACATTGCGCTCACGTTCGATGACGTGCTGCTCGTTCCGCAGCGGTCATCTGTCACGCCTGCGGACGTAGACGTCCGCACGCGCTTCTCACGACGCGTCGGGCTAAACATCCCGATCGTGTCCGCCGCCATGGACACAGTCACCGAGAGTGACATGGCAATCGCGCTGGCGCGCCTCGGTGGCATCGGCGTGATTCACAAGAACTTCGCGCCGGCAGATCAAGCGCGCGAAGTCACGCTCGTCAAGCGCAGCGTCAACGGCGTCATCAACGACCCTGTGACGCTGACGCCCGACGCGCCGCTCTCTGCCGCGCGCGAGCTGATGGAGATGCACCGGATCTCGGGCATCCCCATCGTCGCACCGTCCAAGGCGGGCTCGCGGGCGCCCCAGGCGGTCGTGGGCATCCTGACGTCGCGCGACCTGAAGTTCGTTGAGGGCGATCCGCCCGTCAGCGCGGTCATGACGAGTGAGGCTCTCATTACCGCAACGCCCGAGACAGGTGTCGCGGAGGCCCGCTCGATCCTGCAGCAGGCCAAGGTCGAGAAGCTGCTGCTCGTGGACAAGGCGGGCCACCTCAAGGGCCTGATCACGATGCGGGATCTCGACAATCTCTCGCGTTACCCCGACGCCAACCTCGATGCCAAGGGACGTTTGTTCGTGGCGGCCGCGGTCGGTGTCAACGACGACGAACGGGTCCAGGCGCTTGCTGCGGCCCACGTGGACGTGATCGTCGTGGACACGGCCCATGGCCATTCCGACAACGTCATTGGCGCCGTCAAGCGCTACAAGGCGGCGCACCCGAATCTAGACGTCGTGGCGGGCAACGTCGGAACGGCGGAGGGTGCGCAGGCGCTCATAGACGCCGGGGCCGATGCGGTGAAGGTCGGTATTGGGCCGGGCTCCATTTGCACCACGCGCGTGGTCGCGGGCTGCGGCGTCCCCCAGCTCTCCGCTGTCGCGGCCGCGGCGAAGGTGTGCCAGGCAGCCGGCGTACCTGTGATCGCCGATGGCGGCATTCGCTTCAGCGGCGATGCCGTGAAGGCGCTGGCCGCGGGCGGATCGAGCGTGATGCTCGGCGGCCTCCTCGCCGGTGTCGACGAGAGCCCCGGTGAGGTCATCTATCACCAGGGCCGAACCTACAAGGCGGTTCGAGGCATGGGCAGCCTGGGTGCCATGCTCGACGGAAGCGCCGACCGGTACGGTCAGGGCGCCGTGCGTCAGCGCGACAAGTTCGTTCCCGAAGGCGTCGAGGGGCGCGTTCCCTACAAGGGGGCGCTGTCCGCATTCATCTACCAAATGGTCGGCGGGATCCGCAGTGGCATGGGCTACTCGGGTTGCGGCGCCTTGCCTGAGATGTGGACGAAGGCCAAGTTCGTGCGCATCACCGGCGCGGGCATGCGCGAGTCCCATCCGCACGACATCAGCATCACGCGCGAGGCGCCCAACTACCTGCCGCAGTCGATGTAGCACGTCCCCCCGGGAGGATCGATGACCGGTTCCACCGCCGTCAAGATCGAACACCAGCGCTTCTTCGTCGTCGACTTCGGGAGCCAGTACGCCCAGCTCATCGCGCGTCGCGTGCGCGAGTTGGGGTGCTACGCCGAGATCGTGTTGCCGAACGATTTGGCCGCCCGCGTCAATGAGGCGACGGGCGTGATCTTCTCTGGCAGCCCGTGGAGCGCGTACGACGAGGCCGCGCCGCGCGTTGACCCGGCCGTCTACGCGCAGGGCGTGCCGATCCTGGGCATCTGCTACGGCATGCAGCTGACGACCCACCTGTTGGGCGGCGCGGTGCAGAAGGCCGATGCGCGCGAGTATGGTCCGGCGCGTATCCAGGTCCTGGGCACCGACACGAAGCTCTTTGACGGATTGGACTCGGAGCTGGATGTCTGGATGAGTCACGGCGATCGCGTCGAGGCGCTGCCCGAGGGCTTCGTTGCCATTGCCAAGACCGACAGCGCGCCGTTCGCTGCCGCGCGCCACCGCGACCGTCCGATCTACGGCGTCCAGTTCCACCCCGAAGTGACGCACACCCCGCGCGGCACTGCGATCCTGCGCAACTTCCTCTACGGCGTCTGCGGCGCCCGCGGTGACTGGACGATGCGCTCCTACATCGAAGAGGCTTGCGAGAAGATCGCCGCCCAGGTAGGAGCCGACGAGCAGGTGATCTGTGGCCTGTCCGGTGGCGTAGACTCGACCGTGGCGGCCATCCTCATCCACAAGGCGATCGGCGACCGGCTGACGTGCATCTTTGTGGACAACGGCCTCCTGCGGAAGAACGAGGCCCAGCAGGTGCTCGACACGTTCCGCAACCGCTACAACATCCCGCTGATCTTCGCCGACGAGGGCGACCGGTTTCTCGACGCCTTGGAGGGCGTGGCGGACCCCGAGGTGAAGCGCAAGCGCATCGGTCACGTGTTCGTGGATGTCTTCAAGCATCACGCCCGGGACGTTCCGAATGCAGCCTGGCTCGCGCAGGGCACGCTCTATCCCGACGTGATCGAGAGCCAGTCGGCCTTTGGCGGCGCCTCGGTGACGATCAAGACGCACCACAACGTCGGCGGGCTGCCGGAGGAACTCGGCTTCAAGCTGCTGGAGCCCTTCCGCGAGCTCTTCAAGGACGAGGTCCGTCAGATCGGACGCGAGCTTGGCGTTCCGGACGCGTTCGTGGAGCGGCAGCCGTTCCCGGGCCCTGGCCTCGGCGTGCGCATCACGGGCGTCGTCACGCGTGAGGCGGTCGGCGTGTTGCAGGAGGCGGACGCCATCATCCGCGAAGAGATCGAGCGCGACGGCCATCACAAGGGCCTGTGGCAGTACTTCGGCGTACTGGCCCCGGTCAAGACCGTCGGCGTCATGGGCGATGAACGCACGTACGAGAACGTCGTTGCCGTGCGCGCCGTTGAGAGTACAGACGCGATGACCGCGGATTGGGCCGACCTGCCGCGCGCCGTGCTGGGCCGCATCAGCAACCGGATCATCAACGAAGTGCGCGGCGTCAACCGCGTCGTGTACGACATCAGCACGAAGCCCCCGGCCACGATTGAGTGGGAATAGTGAGGCGAACCGGAGCCGTGGCGGACGTCCCGACGATCCACGATGTACGCGCAGCCGCGGAGCGGCTGGAAGGGGAGGTGCACCGCACGCCGGTGATGACCTCCCAGGCGATCGACGCGATCGTCGGCATGAAGCTCTACTTCAAGTGTGAGAACTTGCAGCGCGTCGGGGCCTTCAAGTTCCGCGGTGCGACGAACGCCGTGCGTTCGCTGGCCGACGCCGAGGCCGCCCGCGGCGTCGTGACGCACTCCTCGGGCAACCATGCCCAAGCGCTCGCGCTCGCCGCCGCCCGGCGCGGCATCCCCGCGTGGGTCGTCATGCCCACGAACGCCCCGGCCGTGAAGCGGCGAGCCGTCGAGGGCTACGGTGCGACCGTCGTCCCGTGCGAGCCGACGCTCGCAGCCCGCGAGAGCACGGCCGACCGCGTGCAGGCCGAGACTGGCGCAACGTTTATTCATCCGTACGACGATCCGCGGGTCATTGCCGGCCAGGGCACGGCTGCGCTGGAGCTCATGGCCGACGTGCTTGGGCTCGATGCCGTAGTTGCCCCCGTGGGCGGCGGCGGGCTGTGCTCCGGCACGTGCATCGCCGTCCATGGTCTGAATCCGAACGTGGCGGTCTACGGCGCGGAGCCCGAGCGCGCCAACGACGCGCAGCGCTCGCTGGAGGCCGGACATCTCATCCCGGTGGGGGCCGCGGACACCATTGCCGATGGCCTCCGCACCTCGCTCTCGGAGCGGACGTTCGGGATCCTTCGTGCGCATGTCGCGGGGATCGTCTCTGTATCCGAAGCCGAGATCCTGCACGCCCTGCGCGTAGTGCTCGAGCGACTCAAGCTGGTGATCGAGCCGAGCGCGGCGGTCCCGCTGGCGGCCTGCGCGCGGCTGCACCCCGCGCTCGCGGGCAAGCGTGTGGGCGTGATCCTCTCCGGTGGCAACGTCGACTGGGACGCGTTGCCGCAGCTGCTCGCTTCCGCTACTTGAGGTTCGCGGTCTCTTCGACCCAGCGCGCGATGCGCTTCTCTAGCGTGGCGATGTCGAAGCCGAGGTGCGTGGCGAAGGGCAGGTCGTATTCCGCGTCCTTGACCGCCGACACTGCGGGTAGCAGGGCACCCAGTGCCTCGTGCTGGCCCTCGACCAGATACATCGCGACGAGATAGCTGTAGAGCACGTCCTCGGGCGTCATCGTGTTGACCGTCTTGCCCAGCAGGAGCCGGAGGTCGGGCGCATGCGGACTCGCGATCAGGGCCCGCGCCTCGGCGAACCAGTCGGCGCCGGACTCCTTGAGTCGCTTCGCGAGGTCGGCCTTCTCCTCCGGTTCGCCGTACTGGCTCTCACGCACCGAGTTGATCATGCGCGTGCCGGTCAGGTGCCAGGTGAGATAGAGGCCGAAACCCTCCACCGCCCAGCCCATGCGTGATTGCACGCCGAACCGCGCCCCCATGTGGGCGCCCATGACCATGCGCGGTCCGGCTTCGAGCCGCACAGTGGGGTCGGGTGACTTGACCATCACGCGCGCGGACTGCGGTACCCAC
Organism: Planctomycetota bacterium; assembly: GCA_027625315.1. Lineage (GTDB taxonomy): Bacteria > Planctomycetota > PLA2 > PLA2 > JAEUHO01 > JAHEIK01. The sequence continues at coordinate 16,534 of JAQBWE010000023.1, read as the reverse complement.
ACGGCAATGAGTGGCGTCACGAAGCGGAGCCACTCGCGCTCTACGCCGGGCTGGTCGGACAGGTAGACATTACCCTTGGCCGTGTCGTCCACCACGTGGATGGTCAGGCCATGGAACGCTCCGGGCTCGCGGTCGAAGGCCGCCCGGAAGAACGTGAACGAGGCGTCCACGTTGCGCAGCACCTGCTCGAGCTCGCCCGGATCCGTGATGCCCGTCAGTCGGGCGAGTCCGCCCTCGAGCGCCGTGCTCCACGACACGGTCGAGCTCTTCTCGCTCTCGAGCACGCTGCCCGGCTTGGCCTTGGGCGCGCCCTTCAGCGCCTTCTGCGCGGCCTTGAGCAGCATCGGGCGACGCTCGCGACTGCGCTGGCTCTCGATCAGGATCCAGCCTGTCTTGCCGTCGGGGCGCTTGCCCTTGGTCTCGCCATTTTGCTCCCGCCTTGTTTCGCTGTCGGGCGCGATGCCAACGGCGTCCGAGCGTGCCCGCGCGCGCCACGCGGCCGCCATCTCCGGCGGCAGCTCACGACAGGCCTGCTCGATGGCCTGCGTGTACCAAGTGGCCATCTCCTCCTGCATCGTGCGCAGCGCCGGCAGGCCGCCAGCGGATAGATTGCTGGGGCGCTTGCGCCCCTGGGGCGACCACCCCGCGCCCACGCGCTCGTAGCCGTTGGACGTGCGAGCCGTCTCGTCGTCCGGCCAGAGCGATACGACAAGTTCGTAGAGCTCGTAGCGCTCACCGAACAGCTTGCGCGCCGTGCACCACTTGGCCAACTCGTGGAGCCGGCCATGCAGTTCCTCTCGCACGACTCGAACCGGGGTCGGCATCGCCTCACTCGCGCGCGGGGGCGGCAGGACGAGCAGGGCGGCGAGGGCAACCAGCAGGGCGAGGGGATGACGGGCGACGATCACGACTCCTCCGGCGGGAGTCGCAGGATACGCGGGCGATGCCCCGTGGCGTGGAGCCGGCACCGGCCCGGGGTTAGAACAGCGGGCCCAGGAGAGGTGCCCATGTCCTTGCGTTTGCCCCGTTCTCGGTGGTTGCTCAGCGTCGCCATGGTCGCGCTGGGCTTGCTGCCCGCGCGCGCTGATGAGGGCGGCCCCGCCCCCTTCCCCGCCGATGGGTTGCTTCCCAAGGCGGAGATTGGCGCCGACCGGTTCCTGGAGGCGCATCCGGCGTACGACGGCCGCGGCATCACCGTGGCGATCTTCGACACCGGCGTGGATCCCGGGGCCCCCGGGCTCCAGACCACCAGCGACGGCCGCCCGAAGATCGTGGACCTCGTCGACGGGTCGGGTAGTGGCGACGTCGACACGTCGGTCGTCCGCAAGGCCAAGGACGGCACGCTGGAGGGGCTCTCAGGGCGGACCCTCAAGCTCGGGAACCTCAAGGCGCCGTCGGGCGACTGGCACGTCGGGCTCAAGCCGGCTTTCGAGCTGTACCCCGGCGGACTCGTCGCTCGCCTGAAGTCCAAGCGCGCGGAGGCATTCGATCAGGCCCAGCGCGCCGCCATCGTCGCACTTGAGCGGGAGATCGAGGCGTGTCGCGACGCCACGGATGGCGAGCCCAAGCGCGCGCGCGAGGATCTCGAGGAGCGCCTACGCCAGCTCCGCGCCTTGGGCGACGAACGCGAGGATCTCGGCCCGGTGTTTGACTGCGTCGTGTTCAACGACGGCAAGGTCTGGCGCGCGGTGATCGATACGGACGAAGATGGCGATCTCGGCGATGAGAAGGCGCTCACGAACTTCCGCGCCGAGCGCGAGTGGTCCACGTTCGGGGCAGAGGATCGCTTGAACTACGGCGTGAATATTTACGCCGAGGGGCGACGGCTCTCGATCGTCGCGGACTGCGGCGCGCACGGCACGCATGTGGCGGGCATCGTGGCCGCGCACTACCCCGATCGTCCGGAACTCAACGGCATCGCACCCGGTGCCCAGATTGTCGCCGTGAAGATTGGCGACACGCGCGGCGATTCCAGCTCGTTCGGGACGGGGGAAGAGCGTGGTGTGGCGGCGGTCCTGCGCAACCAATGCCAGCTCATCAACATGAGCTACGGTGGCCCCACGGCCACGCCGGGCGTGTCGCGGATGGAGCAGCTGTACTCCGAGGTCGTCAACGAGCACGGCGTCATCTTCGTCGCGAGTGCCGGCAACGAGGGCCCGGCGCTGAGCACGGTTGGCGCGCCCGGTGGCACGACGTCGGCCCTGTTCGGGGTCGGGGCCTATGTGACGCCCCGCATGATGGCAGCCCAGTACGCACTGCGCGGCGGCCCGGACGCCGTGCACTACACCTGGTCTTCGCGCGGGCCGACGGCGGATGGCGCGTTGGGTGTGGATTTCACCGCTCCGGGCGGAGCGGTGGCCCCGGTTCCCAACTGGTCGTTGCAGGGCAGCACGCAGATGAACGGCACGTCGATGTCGGCGCCGAACCTCTGTGGTGGCGTGGCTCTCTTGCTGTCGGGACTCAAGCAGGAAGAGCGGGCCTGGACGCCCGCGCGCGTACGGCGCGCGCTCGCGAACACGACCGCGCCGATCGAGGGCTCCGATCCGTTCTCGCATGGGCATGGACTCATCCAGATCCCTGAGGCGTTCGCGTTCCTTCAGGCCGCCCCCGAAGGGCCGGAGGGCGATGCCCGCTACGACGTGACGCTCCCCGGCCGCGCCGGTGCGCGCGGCCTGTACCTGCGGGAGCCGGCGGAGACCGCCCGGGTCGCCCTGGAACGCATCCAGGTGAAGCCTGAGTTCCGCGAGAGCGACGATCATGCGCGTCGGATCGGCTTCTCGCTCCGCGTCGCTCTCGAGGCCACGGCCCCGTGGATCGAGGTGCCGGGACATCTCGCGCTGGACCATGGCGGGACGCGCTTCGAGGTGCGTGTCGATCCTCGCACCCTCGAAGCCGGTCAAGCCCATTTCGGCTGGATCCACGCGCGCGATGTCGACAGACCGGAGCGTGGCCCCGTGTTCTCCGTGCCGGTGACCGTCGTGAAGCCGGGGGCAGTGGATGCCGACTCTTGGCGCTGGAGCGAGCGACTCGCGATGCAAGCCGGGACGCTCGAGCGGCGTTTCTTCGCCGTGCCGCCGGGTGCGACGTGGGCCGACCTGCGCCTGCGAACCGCGGCCGCCGACGCGGGACGATTGCTGGTGGTGCAGGCCGTGCAACTGTTGCCCGGGCAGACACCCAAGGAGAACGAGTACGAGCAGTACATCCGGTTGGACCCGAACGAGTCCTCAGTGCATTCGTTCAAGGTCCAAGGTGGCCGCACGCTCGAACTTGTCCTCGCCCAGTACTGGTCCAGCCTGGGTAGCGGCGTCTTTGAGGCCGAGCTCGCCTTCCACGGCATTCAGCCGTCGAGCGAGTTGATCTCGTTAGACGGGGCCGCCTTCATGCACACAGTGGATGTCGCCGTGGCGCACGGGCGCGAGCGCGTGAGCCCGCAAGCCACACTGAAGACGCTCCGGAAGACCGTTTCTCCCAGTGAGTTCGAGCTCGTCGCTGGTGATCCGGAACGCGACATGCTCCCGAAGGGCCGTCTCGTGCACGAGGCCGTGCTGACCTATCCCTTCAAGTTGGCCGAGGACGCGCGCGTGCAGCCGCGCGCGTTTCTCGCACTGTACGAGGACATCTACGAGTCGTGGTCGAGCGGACTCTGGATGATCTTCGACGAGCACAAGCGTCTCGTCGGTCGCGGTCCGATCTTCGATGACGCCACGCACGCGCTGAAGGCCGGCGACTACGTACTCCGGCTGCACCTGCGCCATCCCGAGGCGAAGCGTCTCGAGGCCGTACGGGCCGCACCCCTGCACCTCGACATCCGACTGGCCAAGCCCGCCACCGTGGGCATTCATGCCACCGGCGCGGCCGTCGTGTCGGGCGGTCCGGGCTTCAGCAGCCGCGAAGTCGCCGCGGGCGAGCGCGTGCGGCTGTATCTGCGGCCGCCCGCGCGCGGCTCACTCGGTGCCCTCGCGGAGGCGGGCGACCAACTCCATGGCGAGATCCAGTTCGGGGAAGAGGTCAAGGGGCAGTTCGGCCTTGGACGCCGACCCGGCGGTTGGCCCCTGCGCGTCCTCGTCGGCCCGCAGGACCCGCCGGCGCCGAAGGCCTCGGGCTCCGCGGATGCGGCAGAGGATGAGAAGGCCAAGCCGGACGTGGCCGAGCGGGTTGGCGAGGAGATTCTCGACTACCGCGTCGGCCGACTGGCCGTCCTGCGCGAGGCCGGGGAGGCGAAGGCGTTCGACGCGTTGGCTCGTGCTCTGCTGGCCGAGCACGAGGGCCACGTCCCGGTGCTGGTCGAGCAGCTGCGCTACGTCGATCGGGAGCCGAGCGCGAAGCAGTCGTCCAAGGACCGCGCCGCCGTGGTCGAGGCGGCGGCGCGCGTCATCGCGCGGATCGATCGCAAGCGCCTGGCCGAGCATCGCGGCAGTGGCGTGAAGCCCGAAACACCGGGCCAGAAGGCGCTGCACGAGCGCATGGAGGCGCGACGCGAGGCCCTGGCAGAGGCCCTGCATCGTCAAGCGCGTGCACTCGCCTCGAGCGGCGAGACCCAGCGCAAGGCGTTCATCGCGGCCTGGCGTGAACTCGAGAAGTGGGACGATGCGACGGACGCGAAGTACCTGACCACGCGCGTGGCGTACGAGCGGGCGCGCGGCCGGACCGGGGTGGCCCTCAAGATCGTGCGCGAAGCGCTGGAGAAGAGCCCCGCGAGTCGCGCGTCCTACGAGGCGCGCCTCGAGTTGCTGGAAGCGCTCGGCTGGGAGCACTTGGCGCGCGAGGAGAAGTCCTGGCTGTCGATCCGGTTTCCGCCGGCGTACCCGCCGTTCTGATTTCCGCGGTTGCGCGGAACGGCGCGCCAGGCTGGATTGCACTCGACGCAGCGCCAGATCCACCAGGCCAGCGGAAGCGTGGCGAGGGACAGCACCAGCATGAGCGCACCCACGCCCGCCAGTGACCAGTCGAGCAAGGCCGCCGCGCGTACGAAGTCCTGGGTCAGCCCGAACGAGCCGTTGCCGATGTAGGCGGCGCGCGCCGCCTCACTCGTCATGATGCCGTAGTCCATGGCGATGTTCCGTCCGAGTAGGAACCACGCGCACGCGCCGTACGTGATGCGCTCGGGAATGCTCTCCGTGAACCCGCCGGAGAGTGCGCGGTAGAAGAACACGCCCGCGAACACGAGCTCGCCGCCATGGCCAGCCAGTAGGTGAATCAGGTCGCGCGCCTCCGTGAAGGCGAGAACCGGGTACAAGCCGAACGCGGCCGCGGCGATGGCGCGAGCACGCGGTCGGTGGCGTAGGCGCCAGGCGATCCAACCAATCAGCGCCCAGACGAACGTGACCAGCGTTAGCCTCTGCTCGCTGTGCATGGCGGCCGCGTGCCCGTCGAGGCGGATGGCTGGATACGCGGGTAGGCCGAACAGCCAGGCAGCAACGCAGTGTCCGGTCTCGTGGACGAGCGAGGCCAGGAACCAGCCCACGTACTGCAGTAGGGGCAGGGTGGCCAGGACGGGCCCCAGCAGTGCGCCGAGACCCAGGACGAGCCAGGGCCGGGGCCCGGCGGGCAGGGGCGTGGCGGGCGTGAGGGGCGGCCGGGACATGGCCCCCCCCTTTCGACCGTTTGGAGCCGGAGCCCGCAGCCGGCTGGTTAGGACGCCGTCGGCGGGGGATCCGGCCGCAGGAAGGCTCGCTGGTAGTAGCGCAGTTCCTCGATCGACTCGCGGATGTCGGCCAGCGCCTTGTGTAGGCCCGCCTTGGCCGGCGGGGCGAACTCGCGCGGGTACCAACGCCGTAGGACCTCCTTGAAGCTGGAGACATCCACGTTGCGGTAGTGCAGGTAGTCGTGCAGCGTGCGCATGCGGCTGTAGAGGAAGGAGCGGTCGGTGTGGATCGAGTTCCCGCACAGCGGTGCTGTTCGCGGTGCACAGTGCTGCGCGACGAAGGCCAGGGTCTGGCGCTCGGCCTCCGCCGCGTCGATCGTCGAGGCGCGCACGGCGTCGAGCAGGCCTGAGGCCGTGAACGTCTCGCGACTCCAGTCCGACAGCGTGGCCAACTCCGCCTCGGTGTTGAACACGACGAGGTCCGGTCCTTCCGCCACCAGCTCGAGTTCGGAGGTCGTGATGAGCGTCGCGATCTCGGTGATGAAGCAGCGCTCGGGCTCGAGCCCCGTCATCTCGAGGTCCATCCAAACCAGGTAGTCTCGGTTTCCGGCCACGCGCGCCCTCCGCAGGGGCGGCATGCTACTCCGGTCCGGCGCGTGATGTCAGCGCTTGCGCCCGCCGCCGCGCGGATCGCCCATCCCACCGTCACGCCCCTCGACCTCCCAGTCGGCCTTGGGCTCGAAGCGCGAGCGATCGCGGTCCTTACGGGCGGCGTCCATGATCTCGCCGGTGCCGCCGGCGAACTCCAGCGTGCGGCGGATGCCTTCGTCGATTTCGCCTTCGGCCTCGGCATCGCCCTCGCACTTGCGCGCGATGGCACTGTAGTAGCCGGCGACGGCGCCGATCCACCAGGCTTCCATGTTGTCGAGCGGCTTGAGCATCTTCTCGCGCATGAACTCCGCGCTCTTGGGATCTTCGATCTGCGAGAGGGTCCAGGCCAGCAGCGCGCGCTTCATGGTGCCCTGGCCGCCACCGCGGCGGCCGCCCCCCGGCGGTCCCATGGCTTGGAGAAGCTTCTCCACGCCGCGCGCCGCCTTGGCGTCCTTGTGGAAGTACGCGAGGCCCACGATGGGGCCGTAGGAGGCAAGTTCGCTCTTCGCGCCCTTGACGTTCTTCAGCAAGGTCTCGCGCACCTTGGCCTCACCGGCTCCGCAGCGGCCGAGCGCGCGGAACATGTGGTTGGCGATGTTCTCTTCCTTCTCGCGGTCGGCCCGGGCCTCAAGCGACTTCGCGCTCTCAGGGCAGCCGATGTACTCCAGGCTCACAGCGACGTTGGCGCGCACACTGTCGTCCTTGTGCTTGAGCAGGTCGTCCATCGCGTGGGCGGCCTCGAAGAGCTGCGGAACGCCGAGTGCGCGGACGATGTCGACGAGGCGCGCGACCTCGTCCTTCTCCTTCTCGTACTCCGGGATCAGGGCGATCACAGGCTTGGTGCAGTCGCCGTCCTTGTCGTTCGAGAGGAGGGAGCGGAGCGCTTCACGCCGCGTCGTTTCGTCGCCGCTGCGCACAATCGCGATGAGCTTGGCGATCCAAGCGGCCCGCTCTGCGTCGTCGCCGGGGGCGATCGGGGCCTCGGGCGCGGGGTCGACCGGCCCGTCGCCACCCTCGGGCGTCGGGGTCTGGGCCGTGCCCTCGCGCTTATGGAACGCGGCCAGCGCGTTATCCATGAGCTCGAGCATGGACTTGATGGCGCCGTCGCCCTTTCCGTACGGCCAATACTCCTTGCGCTCTAGGAGCGCCTCGCCCTGCTGGTGATCGGGGTGGGAGAAGATGTGCTGGGGCGACGTGATCGTGCCTTCGATGCCGAAGCGCGCACGAAGCTCGCCGTAGTCCGCGGAGGACCCCTCGGATGTGAGGAACACGCAGACGAACTTGCGCGACTTCGCCACGACTTGGGTGTCGAGATAGATCACCTCGCGCAGGCCCTTCGCCGCCGGCTCTTCCTTGCCGCCGTCCACGCGCCGCGAGTTGATGCAGATCATCACGGGCAGCCGCTTCTCAGCCGCCCGCTCGAACGCCTTCGCCACATCATTCACCCACGTGATGGTGTCGCCGGGCTGCACGGCCGGCGGCTGCTCTTCCTCGGCCTGAACGCTGGCCCAGGGGAGTAGGGCCAAGGGCCCGAGGACGAAACCGACCAAAACGAGGAAGCGGGCAGTACGCGGCATGGAGACTCTCCCGGGACGAGGCGGACCCAGGATAGGACGCCGGCCTGCGTTCAGGGGTTCTACCGGCAGCGAGGTTGCGCGTTTCCGCCCCGGAGCCCTGGTAACGGGCTATCCAAGGAGGGTGTTCAGGACCTCGTCCACCTGGCGCGGGTCGCCCTGGCCGCGCAACTGTTTCATCGCCTCGCCGAAGATTCGCCCGCGGGCCTTGGGGTTGCCGGCCCGGAAGTCCTCGACGGCCTGGGCCTGGCGCTCCATGGCCGCCCGCACCGCCGCTTCGACGGCGCCGCGGTCGGAGACCTGGGCGAGCCCGCGCTCGGCCACCAGGGCCGCGACGGAGGCGCCGGAGGCGACGACCTCGCGAAACAGTTCTTTCGCTGTGCGCGCATTGAGGGTGCCGTCGGACTGTAGATCCACCAACTCGCCCAGGCCCTCCGGGGTGAGGGCCACGTCCGCCAGTTGGAGCTTGTGCTCGTTGAGATAGCGCATGAGCTCGCCCTGCACCCAGTTGGCGACGGTCTTGGCGTCGCGTTGGCCACCCAGCGCGCGCTCGAACCAGGCGGAGAGGTGCGGATCACCCGTCAGGACTTCGGCGTCGTACGCCGACAGGCCGAGCACGTCGCGGTAGCGCGCGCGGCGGGCGCGCGGCAGCTCGGGCAGCTCCGCGCGCTCCCGCTCGACGAAGGCGCGCTCGATGGCGAGCGGGGGTAGGTCGGGTTCCGGGAAGTACCGGTAGTCGTCGGCCGATTCCTTCCAACGCTGGTGCACCGTGGCGCCTGCGTCGTCGTCCCAACCGCGCGTCGAGCGCGGCGTGTTCTCGGCGGTGCGGCCCTCCTCCGCGTACTCCCGCGCCTGGCGGACAATCTCGAACTCGATCGCGCGGCCCACATTGCGCACGGAGTTGATGTTCTTCACCTCGACGATGGCTGTGCGATCGCCGTTGGGGAACACGAGGTTCACGTTTGGCTCGCAGCGCAGGTTGCCCTCCTGCATGTTGCCGTCGGACGTGCCCACATACGCGACGATTTCGCGCAGGGCATCGAGGTAGCGTTCGGCCTCAGACGCCGACGTGATGTCGGGTTCCGAGACGATCTCGAGCAGGGGTGCGCCCGCGCGGTTCAGGTCGACGCGGCTCTTCGCGCCGCCCTCGTCGTGCGTGGACTTGCCCGTGTCCTCTTCCAGGTGCGCGCGGCGGATGCGAATCACCTTGGGTTGACCGTCGTCGCCGTCGATCTCGACGGCGCCGCCCTCGCAGAGGGGCTGATCGAACTGGCTGATCTGGTAGCCCTTCGGCAGGTCGGGATAGAAGTAGTTCTTCCGGTCCCACTTGGTGATGTGAGCGATCTCCGCGCCGAGTGCCAGCCCCGTGCGGATGGCGAGCCGCACCGCTTCGCGGTTGAGCACGGGTAGCGCGCCGGGGAGTCCCAGGACGACCGGATCAATCAGGGTGTTCGGGTCGGCCCCAAAGTGATAGGGGCTCGGCGAGAAGCACTTGGTGGCCGTTGCCAGCTGGAGGTGGACCTCCATGCCAACGAGGACGCGCGGAGCCGGAGTCATGCCGGGCCTCCGTATCCGGTGGGGGCCTCGTAGCCCAGGCCCGTTTCGGCGGCGAGTGCCGCAGCGAGGTCCAGCAGGCGTCCTTCGGAGCCCACGGGCCCCCAGAGCTGAAGGCCTAGCGGCAGCCCGCGCGAGTCGCGGCCGCACGGGATCGACACGGCCGGAATGCCCGCGAGGTTTGCGGCCACCGTCAGCACGTCGCAGAGGTACATCGCGAGGGGATCGTCGCTCTTCTCACCCAGGGCGAACGCAGACGTCGGCGTCGTGGCGGAGATGAGGACATCGCAGCGCTTGAAGGCCGCGTCGAACTGCGCGCGCAGCGCCGTGCGCGCCGCCATCGCGCGCTTGTAGTACGCGTCGGCGTACCCGGACGAGAGCGCAAACGTTCCAATGAGGATGCGGCGCTTCACCTCGGTCCCGAACCCCTCATCGCGGCTGCGTGCGTACAGCGACTCCAGGCTGTTGGCGTCGTGGGCACGGTGGCCGTAGCGCACGCCATCGAACCGAGCGAGGTTTGAGGACGCCTCCGCCGGCGCGACGATGTAGTAGACCGGGATGGAGCCCGTGACCAGCGGCAGGGAGAGGTCCACGGCCGTCGCGCCCGCGGCGCGGAGTCGGGCGCGCACGCCGTCCACCGCGGCTTCGGCATCTGCGCCCCCAGGAACCTGCGACACGTCGAACTCCCGAACCGTGCCGTAGCGCAGGCCGGCGAGGCTCGGCGGCGTGCTCGCGGCAACGCTGGGCATCGCCCGCGTGGTGGCGTCAGCATCGTCGGGGCCTTCGATGGCCTGGAGTAGCGCACGCGCATCGGCCGCCGTGCGTCCGAACGGGCCGACCTGGTCAAGACTGCTGGCGAAGGCCACGAGTCCGTTGCGCGAGACGCGCCCGTAGGTCGGCTTCACGCCGACGATGCCACAGAGGGCGGCCGGCTGCCGAATGGAGCCGCCGGTGTCGCTGCCCAGCGCCAAGGGCGCGAGGCCCGCCGCCACGGCCGCTGCGCTGCCCCCGGAGGAGCCCCCGGGCACGCGCGTGCGGTCATATGGGTTGCGCGTGGCGCCGAACGCAGAGTTCTCCGTGGATGAGCCCATGGCGAACTCGTCGAGATTGGTTTTGCCCACGACGCACGCGCCCGCCGCGACGGCACGCGCCACGCTCGTGGCGGCCGTCGGCGGGGTGTAGTTCGCGAGGATGCGTGAAGCGCAGGTCAGCGGGGCGCCGGGCACGGCGAGGTTGTCCTTTACGGCGAGCGGCACACCTGCGAGGGGACCGGGGTCTTGGCCGGCCTGCACCGCGGCGTCCACGGCGCGGGCCTGCTCAAGTGCGATTTCCGGCGTCACACAGAGGAATGCATGCAGGTCCGCATTGCACGCCTCGATGCGAGCGAGGGCCGCGCCTACGAGCTCCTGGGCGGAGAGCGAATCGGATCGATCGCGCACGCGGGCGGCCATGACAGCCACCGACTGGTCGAGCGGATGATTCGGGGCGAAGAGCGCGTCCATCCCTTAGCCCTCGTCGCTCGCGTCATCGAAGAAGCGCGGCACGACGAGGAAGGCGCCGTCGTGATCGGGTGCGTTGGAGAGGACGTCGCGGAGTCCAAGTACGGGGCCCGGCTCATCGCCGCGCAGGGTCTCGAGCCCGACAGGGGCCTGCGTGGCCGGGTCGGCGTCGCCCACGTCGAGATCCTGCACCTGGTCGACATGGGCGAAGATGCGGCTGAGCTGCGGCACCATGTCGGCGACCTCGCCGTCCGTTAGCTCGAGGCGCGCGAGGCGCGCCACATGGCGTACGAGCGTCTCGTCGATGTCCATTGCGCCTCCCTGCGACCGGCAGCAAAACCTACACGCAGCCCACCGCGGGTGCTGCACGCGGTCCGGGGGGTCTTGGGCGGGCCCTACTCGGTGAGCGCACGCTCGAGGGCCAGCTGCCCGCAGGCCGCGGCGATGTCTTCGCCCCGCTGGGTTCGCAGCGTGACGGAGGCGCCGAGGTCGCGGAGGTGATCGGCGAATGCGTTCGCCACGCGCCCGCTGGGGGCCAGCAGGTCTGGGCGGTGGCTCACGGGGTTGAGCGGGATGAGGTTGACGTGAATGTGCCGCCCCGCCACGAGGCGCGCGAGGGCATCAGCGTCCTCCGGCGCGTCGTTCTCGCCCGCGATGAGGACGTACTCCACCGTCACGTCGCGGCCGCTCTTGCGCGCATAGCGCGCGCCGGCCTCCACAAGGGCCTCTGTGCGCCCCGGCGGACTACCCGGCACGAGGCGCGCGCGCGTCTCGTCGTCCGCCGCGTGCAGGGAAATGGCGAGATTGACGCCGAGTTCCAGCTCGAGGAGCCGATCGACCTTCGAGGGCGTGCCCGCGGTGGAGACCGTGATGCGGCGAGGCGAAAAGCCCAAGCCATCGCGATCGATCCACAGCCGAATCGCCGCCTCGACGGCCGGCAGGTTGAGGAGGGGCTCGCCCATCCCCATGAGGACGACGTTCGTGGGCCGCACGCCCAGGTGGGCGCGCACGCGCAGGAGCTGCTCCGCGATCTCGGCCGTCGTCAGGTTGCGGATCAACCCCTTCACGCCGGACGCGCAGAACACGCAAGCCATCGGGCACCCGACCTGGGTCGAGACGCAAACCGTGTTGCGTTCGTTCTCCGGAATGAGCACGGCTTCTACGCGCTTGCCATCCGCCAGACCGAACAGGAACTTGGCCGTTCCGTCCGCGGAGGTCTGCACTTCCAGGGGCTGGAGCGCTGGCCGGACGAGTGAACCCAGTCGCTCGCGCAGAGCGAGCGGGAGGGTCGTCATGTCGGCGGCATCGATCACGCCGCGTTGCTGCACGGCTTGGAACACCTGCTTGGCGCGATAGGCAGGCTCGCCCAACGTGGTCAGGAACGCCCTGAGATCTTCGACGGTGCAGCCCGCGAGCGGCGTCGGCTCGTCGTTGCTCAACGCGCCTACCCGGCCGACTTGCGGCGCTTGGGCACGCGACGAACGACCTCCTCGCCGAGGACCGCCTCGCGGCTGACGCGGAAGGTCGTGCCTGCCTCTGTCTCCGGCAGTTCGAACATGGTCTCGAGCAGGAGATCCTCGAGGATCGCGCGCAACGCGCGAACGCCGGTGTCGCGCTGCTTGGCGCGCTTGGCGATCTCCGTGAGGGCTTCCGGCTCGAACTCCAGCTCGCAGCGATCGAACGTGAACATCTGCTGGTACTGGCGGATGAGCGCGTTCTTCGGCTCGCTCAGCACGCGCACGAGATCTTCGAGCGACAGCGGATCGAGGGTCGTCACGACGGGCAGTCGGCCGACGAACTCAGGGATCATGCCGAACTCGACCAGATCGCTCGGCTGAGCGTGGGCGAGCAGGCGCGCGCGCTCCTGGGCGTGCACATCGACCGCGACAGGATCGCCGCGACCGAACCCGATCAGGCTCGTTCCGAGGCGGCGTGCCACGACGTCCTCGAGACCCGAGAAGGTGCCGCCGCAGATGAACAGGATGTTCTGCGTGTCGAGCTGGATGTACTGCTGCTCGGGGTGCTTGCGGCCACCCTGCGGCGGCACGTTGGCGACGGTGCCCTCCATGATCTTGAGCAGGGCCTGCTGCACGCCTTCGCCGCTCACATCGCGCGTGATCGACGGGTTGTTCGTGGTGCGATTGATCTTGTCGATCTCATCGATGTAGATGATGCCGAACTCAGCCTTCTCGCGGTTGAAGTCGGCGGCCTGCAGCAACTTGAGCAGGATGTTCTCGACGTCCTCGCCTACGTAGCCCGCCTCGGTCAAGGTCGTCGCGTCGGCGATCGCAAAGGGCACGTCCAGCAAGCGGGCGAGCGTGCGTGCGAGCAGCGTCTTGCCGCTGCCCGTCGGACCGACCAGCAGGATGTTGGACTTGTCGAGTTCGACGCCTGCGTCACCCTCATAGAGCGCGCGGCGGTAGTGGTTGCTCACGGCGACAGCGAGCGTCTTCTTCGCGCGCTCCTGGCCGATGACGTAGGTGTCGAGGTAGTCGCGAATCTGCCGGGGCGTCTTGACCGGGCCGTCCGTCGTCGTGCCCTTGGGCGCGCGCGCCGTCGCGCCGCGGCGCGCCGCGGGCTTGCCCGAGCGGCGCAGCTCCTCCTGCAGGATCGTGTTGCAGAGCTCCACGCACTCGTTGCAGATGTTGATGCCGGGGGGGCCAGCGATCAGGGAGTCCACGTGCTGCCTGCTCTTGCCGCAGAACGTGCACTTCTCAACGGGTCCACGGCGTGAAGACATGGGTGGATTCAGGCTCCCTGCTCGGTACGAGTCGCGGTCGCCCACAGTGTAGCCGCGGTGGAGCGGACAACCACAAGACCTGACGGCGGCCCCCGTCGCAGGACGAAACGGTCGGCCCGCGTCCTCGCCAGCGGCGCAGACGCTGCTACGTGGCCGCCTTGGCGTCCTCGGTGGCTTCCTTGGCCGACTCGATCACCTCGTCGATGAGGCCGTACTCGCGCGCTTCGGTCGCTGCCAGGTACTTGTCACGGTCGGTGTCCTTGTCGATCTGGTCGGTCGGACGGCCCGTGTGCTGCGCCAGGATGCGGTTAAGCACCGTGCGCATGTAGAGAATCTCTTCGGCCTGGATCTCGATGTCGGCTGCGGTCCCCTGCGCACCGCCCCAGGGCTGGTGAATCATGATGCGCGCGTTCGGCAGTGCGAATCGCTTCCCGGGCGTACCAGAGGCCAGCAGGATCGCCGCCATGCTGGCAGCGCTTCCAATGCACACCGTCTCCACGGGGCAGGAGATGTACTGCATCGTGTCGTACACGGCGAGACCGGCCGAGATCGAGCCCCCGGGGCTGTTGATGTACAGGTGAACATCCCGCTGACGATCTGCCTTCGCGAGGACGAGCAGCTGCCCGATCAGCATGTTGGCGACCGTGTCGTTGATCGGCGTGCCAAGGTAGACGATGCGATCTTCGAGGAGCCGGCTCCACACGTCGTAGTGGCGCTCCCCGCGACCGGTGCGCTCGATAATCGTCGGGTTCGGGACGATGAACCCCTGGCCCTGCGCACCCACGAGGGTTGCGATGTCAGCCAGGATCTCGGAGTGCGTGCGACGGGAATCGGACATGCTCAGGGCTCCTACTCGCTGGCCTTCTTCTTGGCCGGCTTCTTGGCGGCCTTCTTAGCCGGCTTCTTCGCCGCCTTCGTGGCCGCCTTCTTCTCAGGGGCGCTCTCGGCGAGCGAGGCGTCCTCGACGAGGGTAGCCGTGGCGCGGATGGCCGCACGGGCCTTCTTGTGGCGAATCTGATTCTGAAGCTCTGCGAGACGGCCGCCGTCGCGGAACGAGGCCGCGACCTGCTCGACGGGATGGCCATAGGCCATGGCGATCTCTTGGATCGCCTGCATCAGTTCTGCCTCAGTGACCTGCACGTCTTCCGCGTCGGCGATGCGATCGAGGAGGAACCAGCGCTGCATGTCGGATTGAATCGTCGCCTGGGTATCGGCCCGTGCCGCTTCGATCTGCTTGGAGATGTCGTCTTCTTCGACCTTCTCCATTTGGAGGCTCATGCGACGCCGCTGGGCCCAGCCATCCAACTCGCGCTCGACGAAATCAGCCGGTAGGGAGATCTCGACCGAACCCAGGAGCTGTTCGACGAGTTGCTCCTCGGCGGTGCTGTCACGACCACGCGCCTTGGCGCGCTGGATCTGTGTGCGCACGTCGGCGCGCAGTTCCGCCTCGTCGTCGAAGTCATGCTTCTTGAGGAAGGCTTCGTCGATGGCAGGCAGCGAGTAGCGCTTGATCTGCTTCAGCACGGCCTCGAGGGCGAGCTCACGTCCGCGCAACTCTTCGCGCGGGTCGTCCATCGCTACCTTCACCGACGCCGTCGCCTTGGCACCGACCTGCTGGCCCGCGAACTGCGCGTCCAAGCCCTCCGCGACGAAGCCGGCGATGACGCCGCGGCCGTAGGGGTAGTACGCGTTGTCGTCCCGCGCCTCGACGCTGTCGCCGTCCTTGGCCTTCCAGTCCACGATCAGGATGTCGTCGTCTTCGACGGTCGCATCCTCGACTGTTTCCAGGCTCGCACCACGGCGCAGCAGACGATCGATGCCCGCTTGCACCTCGTCGTCACTTACCGTGACCGGCGCGACTTTGACCTCGAGACCCTTGTATTCGGGCGTCTCGAACTCAGGCTTCGTGACGAGTTCGAACTCGAACGAGAAGGCCTCGGTCGGCACGAACGCCAGCGCCTCGACATCGATGTCGGGCGCGGCCAGGGGCTCGACACCCTTGGACTTGTCTTCGAAGAGTTCTTCGAGGGCGGCCTTCACGAGGTCGCCCTTGATCTCGTCGGCGAGCTTCGAGCCGAAGCGCTTCTCAAGGAGCGTCCGGGGGGCCCGGCCCCGCCGGAACCCCGGCAGCGCGACCTGGTCGTTGATCTCGGAGAACTTGCTGTCGTACTCCTCCCGGATGCGCTCCGGGGCGATCGTGACGGCGATTTTCTTGCGGCAAGGGCCGACGCTCTCGACCTTGAAGTCCATGGCAGACCCTTTCGTGGGCGACCCGCGGCTCTTGGCGGGCGAAGGGGGACAAAGGTAGCCCCGGGACGCGCCTGAAAGAACCGATGCCAGGGGTCCACTCCTGCGATCGCGCTGGGGCCCGGCTCAAAATGGGTTTGTTTGTTGCCCGGCCCCCCCCAGGAGGTAGCATCCTCGCGGTAGGTCGCCGGAGTGCGGACGCGTGGAGCGTCGCCTCTTGGCGCAGACGATCCCGTAGTTTGGGCCGCACCCTGTGGTGGGTGGACCTGATGCGGGGAGCAAGCGATGGATGTCGATCCATCCCCGGGGCGCATGTCGTCCCGCGTAGGAAGCGTTGACGTCGTCCGATGGCGTGGCGCGCAGACCCTGACGACAACACAGAGCGGATTGGAATCACACCAGCCGGACCGGCAACCCCTCTGACCTCGCCACGCTGGGCTTCGGCCCGCGCCGGCAGGCCAGGTCGGCGGTCCCGGCGGGACGGCGGCGGCAGCCCGACTGGGAGCGCTGTGGGTATGGACCCGCACTTCCAGCGTCCGGGCCGAAGTGGTCAGCCGGCGGTCAGCCTCGCTTCAGGCGGTGCTGGCACAGGCTCGCCGCAGGCGGTGCAGACAAAGGGCCGGTGCTGACGCCGGTATGAATGAGGAGCCTTATGGCGACAGACGTACCCCAGGGAAACAGGCGC
>JAQBWE010000297.1 GCA_027625315.1 Planctomycetota bacterium | reverse complement strand
CTCCGCCCCAGCGACCCGGTTGCCTTCGAACGGACCCTGATCCGGCACCCGGACGCAGGATCGTGGCACGCTTCGCCCCACCCCCGTCGCGGAAGGGTGAACGCACACGTCGCAGAGGAGCTACGGCCCGAGTAGCAACTCGCCCCAGAACACGATGACCGCGTCGCCGGTGAGCAGCACCCGCGCGCCGCGGTCCTCGACCATCAGCTCGCCGCCCCGCGCGGAGAGCTGGCGTGCGCGCAGTCGCTTGCGACCGAGACGATCCGCCCAGTACGGCGCCAGCGTGCAATGCGCCGAACCCGTCACCGGGTCCTCGTCCACCCCCACCGAGGGCGCGAAGAAGCGCGAGACGAAGTCGACCGAGTCGCCGGGCGCCGTCACGATGACCCGGCGACCGTCCAGATCCGCCAAGTGGGTGAAGTCCGGTCGCAGCGCCGCGACGGCGTCCGCCGTCGGCAACACGACGAGCAGGTTCTCGCCCGCATCGAGCACGGCCTCGGGCGTGACGCCCAAGCCGGCGAGGAGCGCAGGCGGTACCGCGCCCGGGAGCGGGAGCGGCGGCACGGCCGGCAGATCCAGCACGTAGCCGCCGTCGGGCGCGCGCGAAACCTCAAGTCGTCCGCTGCGCGTGGAGAACGCCACGCGCTCCGTGTCAGGCTCGACGTCCTCCATCAACACACAGGCGGCGGCAAGGGTCGCATGACCGCAGAGGTTGACCTCGACGCGCGGCGTGAACCAGCGCAGGCCCCAGTCGTCGCCGTCGGGCACGAGAAACGCAGTTTCCGAAAGGCCCTGATCCTTCGCGATGGCCTGCATCAGATCGTCCGGCAGTAACGACTCGTACAGACACACGGCCGCCGGGTTGCCGCCGAACGGATCGCGGGTGAACGCGCTCACCCGGTAGAGCGGAATCGGGTCGCTCATCGCGGCGTGCCGAGGACGACGCGCGTGCGCAGGATGTGGTCGCCCACGCGAATGCGATCGACGACATCCATGCCCCCGACGACCTCGCCGTAGCACGTGTAGCGCTCGTCGAGCGGCCGGTAGGCGGTGTGCATCACGAAGATCTGGCAGCCACCGTCGTCCTTGACGCTCTTCGGCATGCCGAGCGCGCCGCGCACATAGCGCCGCGTGGTGATCTCGTCGGGCACGCTCCAGCCGCCATCGCCGGCACCGTGGCCACGCGGATCGCCACCCTGGATCACGAAGTTCGGCACGACCCGGTGGAAGCGCGTATCGGCATAGAGTCCCCGGCTGGCAGAGAGGAATAGACTCACGGCGTGGCACGGCGCATCGGCGGCGTCGAGCGTCACCGTGAACGTACCGGCCGTCGTCTCGAACTCGACGCGCGCGTTCGAAGCCTGCAGCATGTCGGCGAGCAGGAGGATCTCGGCGCCGCCGAGCCAGCGCCGCTGCACGACGAGCTCGCCGTCGCCCGCGTCGGTCGGCAGATCGAGCGGCAACCCGCGCCACGTATTGGGTTGACCGATGTCATCGGTCTCCGGCACGTCCTCAAGTCCGAGAGTGCGCCCCGCGTCGCGCGCGGCCTGGCGTACCCACGGCGAAGGGTCCTTCTGCCAATGGCGCTCCAGCGCGGCGCGAATCGCCGCGCCCACCTCGCCCGGGCAGCCCTCGTCGCCCGCCAGCGCCGCGAGCGCCTCCATCAGCGCCTTGCGGACCTCGTCATGCAGCACGTTCTGGCGGATCTCATCGTGCGGCAGCGGCGCGTTCGTACGCGCGAGCATGTCGAGCATTGTCTGCGCCAGACCGTGGCGCTTGTTGGTTCCTGCGAGCGACACGGCCTGCGCCATCACGTGGTGGCGGTCCGGCTTGTCGACGGCGTAGCCGCCGGCGAGGAAGCCGAGCAGCCACGTGTCGAGGGCCTCGTGCTCCTTGCCCTCCAACCCACCCAGCACGGTCATCCACGTGGCCGCGTACAGCCCTGCCCGCTGGGACGCGCCCGGGTCGGCCCACTGCATGAGCTCGGCCAGCGCCTCCGGCCGACGCGACACGAGCAGCAGCTGCGCTTCCGTGCCTTGGCGTACGACGGGATCGTCGGGGCGGTCCGTGCGCTGCAGAAGCTCAGCGGCCACTTCGTCACGGCCGTTGCGCACGAGCTCAATCGCCACCACCTCGCGCACGCGCGCGTCGGTCTCGCTCTTGCGGCGAGCGTCGAGCGCTTCGATGCCGGCGGGCAGACCATGCTTGCCCAGCGCCTCGATCGCCAGCGTGCGCGCCTTCGGATCCGGGTGCGCGGCAGCCTTGGCGAGCGCGGCGGTGACGTCGTGGCCCGAGCGGCGCGTGAACAGCCGCCAGATGGCGTCCTGTACGACGCGCGGGTCGGCGTCGTCGAGCAGGCCCAGCACGGCACCAAACCGGCCGTCCTTGGCAATGACGCCGGGCAGGAGCGCGCCGAGCACGCGGATCGCGCCCATCCGGCGCTCGGGCTCCGCCTCGGTGAGCTGCGCAAGGAACGTCGCCGCGAGCTCCGGATCGCCGTCCCAGGACTCGTCGGCCTTCGTTGATTCGGTCCGGAGACGCGCCGCGAGGAGCCAGCACGCGTGATCTGCGCTGAGCCGCACGGCGGCGTCAGCGTCGCGGGTCAGGGCGGCGGCCGCGGCGAGGTGGGCTGGGTCCGCGGAGCCGGCCCGCGCCAGCCCCTCCAGCGCGCCCGCCCGTACTGCGGCCGAGGGGTGATCGAGGTAGACGACGAGGGTCGTGGCGACCGTGTCGGCACCGGTCCAGCCCAGCGAGCGCGCGGCCTGGGCGGCCAGCTCGGCGTCGCCGCCCTCCGCAGCGTGGCGCGCAAGATGGGCGCTGAGCGCGTCGGCGAGTTCTTCGCTGCGGGCGATGCCCGCCGCCCACAGCAAGGCGTGGGCATCCTGGCGACTCCAGCCTGCGGACGTCGCGAGCAGGTCCCGCAGCATGCCGGGTGCGTTGCCATCGTTGCCGATGCGGCCCAGGGCCCGGATGGCGAGCCGGCGGAGCTCAGCATCTCCGTCGGGCTGGAGGAAACCCACGAGGTCCGCCGAGCGGCGCTGCATCTCGGCGTCGAGCACCGCCGCGCGCGCCGCCAGCGACGGCCCCTCATCGGCCCAGGCCGCAGCGCCGAGGAACGGAATCAAGGACAGGACGAGCAGGATTGATCGCAAGGCACCCTCCGAACCGCGGATGGTACTTGCAACGCGCGCCGCTCGGAGACGCGCGACGAGGGGCCGGACCGGCCCCTAGCGCTACGGGCCTCAGCCGAAGCCGTTGCTCGGCAGGGGCGCAGCGCGCGGCGGAGCGCGCGGGGCGGGCGCGGTCTGCGGGGCG
>JAQBWE010000296.1 GCA_027625315.1 Planctomycetota bacterium | reverse complement strand
CGTCTGCCACGTAGCGACACGCAGCCCGAAGAACACAATCAGGATCCACCCGATCGCGATCGGAATCCGGTCCATCACGATCCAGTACAGCCAGGTGTCACCCTGGTTGTGGAGATACGTGAATCCGCAGACGCTGCATCGTCTGTGCATCGTCATCCAGCGCTTGAACACCGGACCGCGTCCGCAGTGGGGACACCGCTTCCGGGCGCCACGCCGAATCGCCTGTCGCAGGCTCGGCCGGTGCGCGGGCGGGGGTGGCGCCGTCATTCTAGCTACACAGGGAGGCCCCCGGCTCTGGCCTTTTCATTACCCATTTGTTTGCACTACGGACACGGGAGCCATCGTTCCCCGTGACGAAGCATTCGGGGGACAGCTTTACGAGTGTCGCCACGGGCCAGGTGGAGACGGCGTACACGTGGTGAGCAGGAGACGTTGGGGACGGCAGGCGCTGAGGTGTGGCAGATCGGCCATCGTATGAGCGGACTGGCCGCGAGGGTGCCGTGGCGGTGGCTACTGAGCGTCGACGGGTCGGTGCGGGCTATGTCAGTCGGTGGTACGCATAGCTGGCGAGGCGGACTTCTCGATTGAAGCACTGCCCAAGGGAGTCGGCGCAGATGAGCTTCGTGTACACGGGCTCCGGCACATCGAAGTATTGATAGGTCCGGTCGGCGTGGAATCGGACAGTCAGCGTGGCGGAGGCAGGCTCATAGGCGACCTCGGCAATGCAGGACGAGACGATGGGCCGGCGCTCCATGGTGCCTCCGGTACGTCGAGGGGAACGAGCGTGGGTGGCGACGCCTGATGGCTCCGGCCTACGGCGGGTTGGAACGGTCCGGGCCGAACGCGCGCCAGGCCACCGCGATGGTATCGAGCTGTTGGAGGCCCAACCACAGGGTCTTGATCCCCGGGTCTCCGTCCTGCGTGCGTCCCAGGAACCCGCCCAGTCGGGCGACGGTGCGCGTCACCTCGCGGAGACTGGGCGGCGCATCCGGGACCGCGTGTGGATCACGCGCGATGAACGCGTAGAGCGCTTTCCACTCATGATCGTCAAAGAAGATGGTGCAGGGGAGCTCGGGCGTGTCGCGCCCGAGCATCATCAGGTGCACGATGCGCCAGGCGACCACCAGATCAATGGCCAGGCAGTTCTCCAGGCGGGGCACGGTGGCCAGCTGGCGTGCCTCAATACGACAGCCGCTCTTGATCGCCTTGTGGTACACCTCGATGCCCCACCGGCGGGTGTACCAGGCGAGCCGTTCGAGCGCCTCGTCGGCGGTGGTCACCGGCACCGTGGTCAACAGCATCCACTCGAGGGGCGTGACGCCCTCTGCCGGTGCATCGACCTCCCGGGCCAACACGGCCCACAGCGGGACGGGCGGGAGGCGCTTCTTGCGCCGGGGCGGCTGCAGCTCCACCGCCGCGAACCGCACCTCGAGGCGGGCCGTGCGATCCGTGGCGGTCGGCGTGCGGTGCACCTCGACGAGCTGCGTCGCACAGGGCCCCTGCTGCTCGAGCGTGGCCCACAGATGCCCGGGCCCGTCGTCGACCAGGCGGTCCTGCTCGGCGCGCACGAGCAGCTGCGGGGCGGCGTCGTCCCGCTGCGCCTCGACGAACAGCTCGTAGAGGTCCGCCTCCCGATCGCCCACACTCACGACCCGCGTGTTCGGACACTGGGCCTGGACGGCAGCGGCGGCCC
This sequence comes from Planctomycetota bacterium, assembly GCA_027625315.1. Taxonomy (GTDB): domain Bacteria; phylum Planctomycetota; class PLA2; order PLA2; family JAEUHO01; genus JAHEIK01. Next base: position 1,643 of record JAQBWE010000296.1, on the reverse strand, counting down.
GGAAGCTCGCCAGCCACTTGTGACTCTCCTTCAGCTCGATCGGCAGCGCGGCGCGCACGTGCTTCTTGCCGAACAGCTCCGGATCGCGCGCCCAGACCTGCACGTTGACCAAGCCCAGGGGGACGCCCTGGGGGGTATACGCCATGGTGTCGTGCATCAGGAGCCCCTGCGGGCCGTCCGCGCGCGAGCCGATCGGCCCGACGCCGTCCAAGGCCCGATGACTGGTGTAGGTGAAGCTCGTCGTGTCCTGCACCGCCAGCACCACCGGGTGCTGGGCGATCCGGCGCGTGGTGGCTTCGTAGTGGGGCTGCAGGATGCTGTCGATCTCCACGTGCTCGCTCGCCATCCAGCGGTATGCCGCCTTGGTACTAGGCAGGTCGCCGCACGCCTGCGGAATACTCGCCTGGGGACGAGCATAGAACGAACGGGCCAGCGTCAGCAGGCGGGCGGTGCGGCGCGCGTCGCCGAGCGACGCCCCGCCAAACTCCTCCTCCGCCCAATCGCGGGGGGCGTGCGGCAGCCGCGAGGGCGTGGGGCGCGGATGCGGGTCGCGGCACAGGGACGCCCGCCAGTGCGCCGCCAAGGGCAGCGCGTAGATGTCTTTGATGGACCGCGGGCGCGCACGCCCGGGCACCTCCCGCCCGCGGCCCGAGGTTTGCCCGATCCGCTGCCAGTTGGCGGCGCGATAGCAGGTGCCCGCAAACCGGGCCGGATCGACATACGTCTCAAGCAGCACCGGCGCATACCCATACCGCCGCTGCCACTCCGCCGGCAGCTGGCGGCAACACCGCGCCAGCGCCTTCGACGCCAGATGGGGCACCTGGACCCAGGGCGGGATGAAGAACCGCGAGTTCGCCACCACGGATTGGAGATGGGCCGCGCGGGCCGCCGGGCTCCAGCCGATCCAGTGATCGCGCGCCGCCACCGCCCACGCCGCGGCGCTGAACGCCAGCGCGCCGACCCAGCCCTGATCACTGCCGACCAGGTAGCGCACCTGGCGCCCGACCAACGGTCCGGGCCCCAGGTAATGGTGCGCCATCAGATCGGTCCACTGCGCATGCAGATCCCGCTGGGCGCGGGTCACCGCGACGACCGACAGCGCGCCCAACTCGTCCAGCGAACAGATGATCGGACTGGCCGGCGGCGCACCGGGGACCCGCGGCGTGGACGGCGCGAAGCCCCCTTTCGCCTCCGGAAGGTCGATCAGCCCCCGCCGCTCCAGGTTCCGCAGCGCGATGCGACAGCTGGTCACCTTGGGGGCTCCGTCGTGGCCCGTCCAGTCCAGCCATGCGCAGACGTCGCGCGCGAGCGTCGTGCGGCTCAGCTCGGGACGCGTCTCCACGGCCTTGGCAATCCGAGCCAACACCGTCGGCGACAACTCGCGGCCGTTGGCCCATATCGAACCGTCCACGGCACGCATCCTGGCACATCAGGGACCCCGTGTCAAGGGATAAGACTTATGGGAAATGAGAAGGGTAAGAAGGAGACGCGAACCCACCAACTGAAAGGATTCCCATCATGAGCATCAGATGCTCAACCACTGGTATCACCACCGAGGGCAACTCTCTGTCGACCTCAGACTCCTCGATGTGCCGGTGCCGTCGATCTACGGACCCAGCGCGGACGAAAACCCGTTTGCGAAG
>JAQBWE010000295.1 GCA_027625315.1 Planctomycetota bacterium | reverse complement strand
CGCCCCGGAGGCCACGACCTCCCGGGCCACCACAGCCGCGTCCGTGCGCGACTCGATGCGCCGGGGCGTCGACGCCCTGCGCACCGACGGGGACGCGCCGCGCCGAAGCCGTTACCTCGAGAAGCTCGAGGCCTGCGGGATGTTCGACTTCGCCCGCCCGCTCGACGGTTCCGCGGACGCGCAGGCCCCCCCCGCGGAGCCAGCGGATGCCGCGCAGCCGAAGAGTGCCAAGAAGGCGAGCAAGCCGCAGAAGGCCAGCAAGGCGAAGCCCGCCAGCAAGACGAGCAAGAAGAAGGCGCAGAAGAAGGCAGCCGCGCCGAAGAAGCGAGCGAGCAAGTCGGCGCGGACGACGGCATCGGCAGCGCCGCAGGCGAGCAAGGCCACGCCGGCGCGCCCGAGCCCCTCGCAGGGTCCGGCGGGCTCGAGCCGCGACACGAAGCCGAGTGCCCAGGCTCGAGCGAGCAAGCCGGCCGGTGCCCAGACGCAGGCGGTGCCGAAGCCCAAGCCGGGCCCCAAGAAGCCGTCTGCGGCCACCAGCCGCCAGCCCAAGGCCTCGGCGCGCCGCTCGCTCGGGAGCGCGCAAACTCGTGCAGCCGAGGCGCTCGCCGAGCGCCGGCCCGTCGCGGAGGTGGCCGAGCTCGCGCGGAACCGCGCCCGACTTGAGGGCCTACGCATCGAGCGACTCGACCCCCTGTTCGCCCGCGGGGTCACCATTGCCCTGGAGCGCGGAGCCGCGTCAACGATGCTGCTGACGCGCCGCCTGGGCCTGCCGTTCGCGCGCGCCCAGGAACTCCTTGACCGGATGATCGAGGTCGACGCGGTCGGCCCCGGCTCGACGAACGGCTCCCACCCGCTGCGCATCACCCGCGCGGAGTGGGACGCCCTGAACTCCTAGTCCCCCAAGCCGGGCGGAGCGCCGCGCGGGGTGCCAGGGGGCGAGCGCGTTCGTGTGGCTGTGGCCCTACCCCTATCCTGGGTGGCAATGACCACCGAAACCACCATGCCGCTCGGCCGCATCGCCCTCGTGTCGTTGGGCTGCGCCAAGAACCTCGTGGACAGCGAGCGCCTGGTGGGCGACCTGCAGGCGGCGGGCTTCGCGCTGACGGAGGATCTCGGCACGGCCGACGTCGCGTTGGTGAACACGTGTGGCTTCATTGATCCGGCCAAGGAAGAGTCCGTTGACGCGATCCTGAAGATGGCGAGCCGCAAGGAGTTCGGGCGGCTGCGCGGCCTCATGGTCGCCGGTTGCCTCGTGGAGCGCTACCGCGCTGACCTGGAGCGCGACCTACCCGAGGTCGACCGCTGGCTCTCGTTCGCCGACTATCCCGCCGTGGCTGAGGCCGCGCGCGAGATCATGGGTCTGCCGCAGGTCCGCTCGCTGCCGCCCGAGCGCGTCCTGCTCACGCCGAAAGCCTACGCCTACCTCAAGGTCAGCGAGGGCTGCGATCAGAAGTGCACCTTCTGCGCCATCCCGGGCATTCGCGGACGGCTCGCCAGCCGCACCATCGAAGACAACGTGGCCGACGCCCGTCGCCTCGCCGCCGCCGGAGTTGGCGAGATCAATCTCGTGTCGCAAGACACGACGGCCTACGGGCGCGACATCTACGGCAAGCCGCGCCTCGTGCAACTGCTGCAAGAGCTCACGCGCATCGATGGCCCGGCGTGGTGGCGCGTGCTCTATCTCTATCCGTCGATCCTGCGCGAGGACTTCCTCCAGGAGATGGCAGCCAACGATCGGATCGCCAAGTACATCGACATGCCGCTTCAGCACGTCTCCGACGACATGCTGCGGGCCATGAAGCGCGGCATCAATGCCAAGCGCCAGTACGCGCTGCTCGAGTCGATCCGCCGCATCGTGCCCACCGCCGTGATTCGCACCACGCTGATCTCGGGCTTCCCGGGTGAGACCGACTCAGATCATGCCGAGCTGCTCGGCTGCGTTCGCGACGGTTGGTTCGATCGCGTCGGCGTGTTCACATACAGCCCGGAAGAGGGCACGGCGGCGTTTGACATGCCGAACGCCGTGCCTTCGCACGTGGCCGAGGAGCGTCGCGCAGAGTTGATGGAGGCGCAGCAGGCCGTGCACTGGGCCCACAATCAAGCCAAGGTGGGGTCCGAAACGGACGTCTTGATCGAGGAGTACGTGCCGCTAACCAAGCGTGCGACGGGCCGGACGCAGCACGACGCCCCGGATGTAGACGGTGTTGTGCGCCTCACCGGCGTCAGCGCCGCCCGGCCGGGTGCGGTCGTGCGCGCACGAATCACGGCCGCCGACGGCTACGACTTGGAAGCCACTCCCGCCGATAGAGCGTAGACTCCGCCGCATGGGTTGGGCCAACCGGATCACGCTCGCGCGCGCCGTGCTCACGCTTGGATTGTGGGGTCTGGTCGCCTACGCCGCGGAGCACTCCTCACCCGTCCTCTGGTGGACGATTTTTTGGATCTTCGTCGTCGCCGCGGCCAGCGACGTGTTCGACGGCATGCTCGCCCGCAAGCTGCAGCAGGTCAGCATGTTCGGGCGCATCGCCGATCCGCTCGTCGACAAGATGCTCACGATCGGCACGCTGATCGTGCTCCTCGCCTCACCCCAAGTGAGCCCCTGGCTGCCGGGCTTGGCCGTGGCGCTCATCTTCACGCGCGAGATGCTGGTCACCGCTGTGCGTGGCCACATCGAGGGTGCTGGCGTGAACTTCCAGGCGATCTCGGTCGGCAAGTACAAGATGGCCGTGCAGTGCGTGGCCATCGGCGGCTTGATGCTGTTGGGCGCCGGCGTGGAGTTCGTCCGCGCTGAGTTGCCGATCCTCGCTTGGCTACCCGGCGCGCCGGGCACTTGGAATCTCGCCCACGCCCTCGTGTGGGCGGCCACGATCTTGTCGGTGTACTCCGGCGTGATCTACGTCCTGCGCGCGCGCACGGTGCTCCGTGGACCCGCGTGAGCCGGAGGCCGCGGAGCACGAGCGGCGCGCGGCGCCGTGGGCCGTGCTCTGCCTGACCGCATTTGGCCTCGGCCTCGTGCCGGCCGCGCCGGGGACGGTCGCGTCGCTCGCCGTAGCCGCCGCGCTGCTATGGCTCCCCGGTAGCGCGACCGCCTTCGTCGGACTGGCGCTGTTCCTGCTGATCTTCGGGTGCTGGGCGACCCTCGCGCTCGCCGGCGGTCTCGGCTCCGCCGGCCGCAAGCACGGCGACCCGGGCTGGGTGGTCAGTGACGAGGTCGCCGGCCAGGCAATCGCGACGCTCGGCGTCCTGCCTGCGATCCACGACTGGCGGCTCGCACTCCTCGCCTTCGTTCTGTTTCGGCTGTTCGACATCGCCAAGCCTGGCCCCGTCGGCGCAGCCGAGCGCAGGCCCGTGGCGTGGGGCGTGCTGCTCGATGATCTCGTCGCGGGCGCG
>JAQBWE010000294.1 GCA_027625315.1 Planctomycetota bacterium | reverse complement strand
AAGGACGAGCCCGCCAAGGTCGATCCCGAGAAGGACGAGCCGGCGAAGGTCGATCCCAAGAAGGACGATCCGCCCGCCCGCTCGCCGGCCGAGTGCTGCGACGACGGGGCGAAGCTGATGACCGCGGGGCGCTGGGCCGAGGCTCGCGCGCTGTACCTGCGAGCCGCGCAGGACACCAAGCTCACCGACGACACCCAGGTGCGGGCCTTGCGCGGCGCTGCGCAGGCCTGGATCGCGGAGGCCAACCGCCAAGCGCGCACGGGCCACATCGACGAGGCGCTCGCGACGTACGCCGCGGCCGGCAAGTGGCTCGACGAGCGCCACAGCGCGTACGAGCGCGTGGAACGCGCCGTCGAGACGGCTCGCTTGCAGCTGGGCTTCTCGCGCCTCCACGAGGCTGAGACGCAGACGGAGCGCGCCCGCTGGCTCCGCGTCCAGGGGAAGGCCGCCGAAGCCGCCAAGGTGCTGAAGGCCGCGGAAATCAACTTCGACTTCGCCTTGCAGCAACTGCAGCGCGACGGCGTGCGCTACTGGGAGTTCCTGATTCGGCGTTCGAGCATGCACGAGCTGCTCGGCAACTCGCAGGCGATGATCGATGACGTCGCGCACACGACCAAGACCAACAACACGGAAGTCCCTCCGCATATGTGGGTCGCGCACGCGACGGCCGCGCGCCGCCTCGCGCAGGCGTATGCGGCCCGCGGCGATGGCGCCCAGGCGCTCACGTGGGCGAAGGCCGCGAGCAAGGTGGCGGAGGACGGTGTTGGCTGGCAGGACGCGAACCTGACCCGCCAGCAGTGGCTCGACTTGGTCCACCCGTTGTTCGTCCAGGCCACAGTGATCGGCACCGAGGATCCGACGGCCCTGCATGGCAAGGCGCGCTACTGGATTGAAGAGGCGGCCAAGGCGTCTCCGGCCGCCTGGGAGCACGCGGAAGTCACGCGCGGACGCATGCTCACGGCCGCCGCGATGGAGCGCTACATCCACGGCCTCGTGCAGCGCCGCGCGAACAAGGCTGCCGCCGCGCAGGTCTTCGCGGATGCTGAGGCCAAGGCCACGGAGGCCATCAAGGCCCGCGAAGCCGCCGCCGCAGCCGGTGGCTTGCGCATCGATCCGCTTTCCTTCGAGGTGCTCGCGGCGATCCTCACCGTCCAGGGCAAGACCGCTGAGGCCCAGGCCGCGCTCGCCAAAGCGAAGAGCACCGCCACGCAAAACCCCGACTGAGTCGCCGGCTCAACTGGTGGGACGCTCGTCCACGGGCATGCGATAGACGACCCGGGTACGTGTGAGCAGGTCGCTGAGGGTGCGTCCCTTGGTGGCGTAGAACACGCCCAGCCCACCCACGATCGCAGCCAGCCCCAGCACGAACAGGGGCAGATCGAGGAACAGGAGTACCGGGAGCGCCGGGAGTCCCGTGGCCCACACGAAGGTGGCCGGGAATCGCAGCAGCCCGCGTAGCCACATGGCGCGCCGGCTGGCCTCACTCCCGTCGGCAGCCCGTACCTCGAGGTTGAGGAACCACTTGCCGAGCGTCACCGCGTGGCGCGCCTCGGCCACGACCGTGAACCCGAGGAACAACACGGCCAGCAGCGCGCTCGGCACGCCGTCGGGGAGGCCCTGCCCGGTCACATGGCCCAGCAGGAACGCGATGGCGCCGAAGGCCACCAGCGCCGCGACGAAATCGATGACCACCGCCACGCCGCGCGCCACGATCGGCGCGGCATGCACCGCGCGCGGCCGGGAGGCCTCAAGCAACTCGACCACCTCGTGCATCGAGGCAGGGCGATCGGCCGGTGCCTTCGAACACATCCGCGCGAGCGTGCGCTCCAGCGACGCGGGCAGGTCCGGGCGCTCCGCCGTCAGCGACGGCAAGGGCGTGTTGATCTGGTCGTGCAGCACGTCGCCGAGACTGGGTCCGGGATACGGCGGCCGGCCGACGAGCAGCGCCCAGGCGGTCAGCCCGAGACAGTAGATGTCGGTGCGGGCGTCCACATCGCGACTGCGGCACTGCTCCGGGCTCATGTAGATCGGCGTGCCTACGACGGTGTCGTCTTGGCTGATCTTCACGTCGGCATCGATGGACTTGGAGAGGCCGAAGTCCGTGATCTTCACCGTGCCGTCGGGACGCACGAGAATGTTCGACGGCTTCACGTCGCGGTGCACGATCCCGACCTCGTGGGCCGCGGCGAGTCCAGTGGCTGCCTGGATCAGGATGTCGAGCGCCCGCTCAAGCGAGGGGCGGCCGTGGCTCTCCACGAACGCGCTCAGGTCGGCGCCGCGGACATACTCCATGGCGAAGAAGCGGTAGCTGCCGTCGCCGCCGACGTAGTAGACGTGCGTGAGGTTGGGGTGGCTGATTCGGGCAGCCGCGCGCGCTTCCCGGAAGAAGCGATCGATTCGTACCGTCATGCCGCTGGCTTCGGAGCGCAGCACCTTGACGGCCACGGTGCGGTCAAGCCCCTCGTCGTGCGCGCGGTAGACGGTGCCCATGGACCCCTCGCCCACCTTCTCTTCGATGCGGTAGTGGGCCAACATGGACCCGACGGGCAGGGGCGGTGTGGCGGTCCTCGGCATGGGTCGCGCATCCTACCGGAACCCCGCAGGGGTTCGATAAGCCAGCGTGTACAGTCGAGGCCATGGATCGAGATCTCGTCGCTCGCTATGACAGCGCGTCTGGGGCTGCCGCGTACCGCAAGAAGTACGAGGGGTCGTGGATTCGGCGCCTCTCCAATCGACGCGAGCTGGCCGTCGTGCGCACAGCCCTGGCACGCGCGCAGACCCGGGGCCGCGTGCTGGATTGCCCCTGCGGCGCGGGTCGGCTGACACCGAGCCTGCTGCGATTCGCCGATCATGTGATCTGCGCGGACGCCAGCGCCTCGATGGTGGCTGAGGCGCAGGACGCCCTGCGCGGACGGGCCGACGCTGGCGAGGTCACTTTCATCACGGCGTCGGCAGCGGCACTCCCACTCGCAGACGACGCCGTCGACACTGCGGTGTGCCATCGCTTGATTCACCACATGGCGAACGCCGACGAGCGCGCGCCGGTGTGGGCTGAACTCGCTCGCGTGGCCAAGCGCCGCGTGGTCATCTCGTTCTCAGATGACAGCACCTGGAAGGCGCGCAGTCAGCGGCGCCGCGGCGTGGACCGGCGGCGCTCGGCGCTCATGCCCGAGCAATTGAACGCGGAGGCCGCGGCTCATGGCCTCATGCCGATCGGGGAGCCGATCCGACTCAATGGACTGCATTCCCTCGTGGCCGTCGCCGTGTTCGCCGTCGACGGCGGCGCGTAGCGCGCACCATGGCGGAGCGCTGGTGGATCGACCCCGAGCGGCGCACGGCCTTGGAGGCCGAGGCGCCGCTCGACGTCGCGGCGTGGATGCAAGCCGCACCCA
>JAQBWE010000293.1 GCA_027625315.1 Planctomycetota bacterium | reverse complement strand
GCCCCGCCTCTCGGGCTATCGCTGGCTCAGCCCTCGGGACGTGCTTCGCACGTCCGCCGGCGGCGAAGGCCATCGACGGCTTCGCCACGGCTCCGCCCCAGCGACCCGATCGCCTTCGAACGGGCCCTGATCCTGCCTCAGGTCGCGTCCTTGCCGGTTGGATCGGTCTCGTCCCTTCGAATTGGGGTGAGCGGTTACAGCGACCGACCTACCAGTCGATCATCCAGCCGAGCACGAGGTTGGTGCCGGGCTCGTTCTGTCCCGAGCCGTGAATGCGGTAGTTCTCGTTGAACAGATTCTCGATCGCCAGCGTGACGGTGCTATGGCTGCCGATCCGCAGGCCGCCGCGCAGCGTCACGACGTTCCAGGCCGGCGTGCCGTCCGGCGGAATGCGGCGCGTGTCTGTGCGATCACGCAGCGACAGGCGGTCGGCCTTGCCAGCCAGCTCCCAGTCCAGCTGCAGCCAGCCGACCGAGCACTCCGGCTCCAGTCGGAGTCCTAGCAGGCCATGAAACGGCGCGTTACGGCTCAGCGGCGAGCGCACGATGCCGCCCGTGGCTGCGTCGAACTCATCCACGCTGCTGTCCATCCAGCCCGCCCGCCCGATCGCGGTCCACCACGTGCTCAACCGGTACGCGGCCGACGCCTCGACGCCCCACGCGTACCCGTCGCCGATGTTGTCCTTGCGCACTTCAGGGACGCCGGCAATCAGCGCACCGGTGGGGGAGCGAATGATCGCGTCGTCCAGCAGCGTGTACCAGAGCGCCGCATCGCCAGCGAGTCGACGCTGCTCGGTCTTGACGCCGGCCTCGAAGGAGAGCGTGCGCTCAGGCTTGAGATCCGGCGCGGGGCTTTCAACCACGCTCGTCGTATCCAGCGCCGTGAGGTCGTTCAGCGACGGCGCACGGAAGCCCTGCGAGAGGCCCCCGTAGGCATGCCAGCAGCCGTCGATGCGGTAGAGGGCGCGTAAACTGCCGACGAGGTTGGTCCACTCGTTCTGGACACGGATCACGTTGCCGGGGGTCGCCGGATCGGAGCCGGCCACGGCGGGGTTGTCGACCCGCCGGGCGTCGGCGCGCGCATAGTTGAAGCGCAGCCCCGCGAATACGTCGAATCGTCCGAGTTCGAGATGGTCTTGCACGAACACGCCGGCGAGGTCGTACGTCGCGTCGTCGCCGACGGGACCCTGGATCGATGGGGCACCGGGAACTCCGGCAACGAATGAGCGCCGGAAGCTGTCCACGCGGTCGCGGTACCACTCAGCGCCGTAGGTCAGTCGGCCGATGCGCGTGCGCGACTCGAGTTGAAACGCCACGCCCCACTGCGTGAGGTCGAACCCCTCGAAGTCTTGACGCGCGCCGGTGCGGATCCGGTCCCGCTCCTCCTCGTGGCGGTGCCAACTGACCGTCGCGCTGCCCCGCTCGATGGCCCCGCCGCCCGCATACGCCGCCCGTGCGTAGATCAGCGCGCGATCCTGGTCGTGATCGCGCTGCAACTCAGAGCCCGCCACCGTGCCGTGGAAGGGTACGGAGAAGACCGTGGTCTCCGTGCGCGGTACGTCGTCCTGGTCCACAAACTGGCCAGCCAGCGTGAACGTCCAGCACGAGCTCTGACGGAAGTCGAAGCGCAAGTCGCCCGCGAGCTCGTCGATGCCGCCGGTGCCCGGCAAGGGGCCGCCGCCGCTCTCGAGGTCGCCGAATTGCCGGCGGCTGATGCCGCCGAACCAACCGAGGCGTGAGTGATTGCCTTCGAACTCGACCCGCCCGCCGACCATGTCCTCCGCCGAGGCGACGCGGCCGTACAGCCGGCCGTTCGCGTGCCAGCCCGGATCGAATGACTGACGGCGCTGCGTGACCACGTTGACCGTGCCGCCGAGGGCATCGCTGCCGTAGAGCACCGAGCCCGGACCACGAACGACCTCCAGCCGCCCGATGGTGTACGGATCGACCGTGCTCCAGTACTGGTTCGGACCGGCGCGGAAGGCGCTGTGGTTGAGGCGCACCCCGTCGATGAGCAGCAGGTTCTGATAGCCCGTGAAGCCGCGGATGAAGGGCGAGGACTGCATCGGCGCGGTCTTCTGCAGGAGCACGCCCGGCAGGGCGCGGAGTGCGTCCGGCATCGACCGGACGAGGCGGCGCTGGTTCAGCTCCGGCCCCTCTCGGACGCTGACCGACGCGGGGACGTCGAACGCGAGCAACTCCCGCCGCAAGGCGCTCTCCGCGCGGGGCGCGGGGCCGGCGGCAGGACCTTCGAGTCGCGGCGCGCGAATTTCGATCGGAGGGAGTACGGGCACGGGGTCGCCCTCGTCACCCAGGGCGGCGGCGATCGGCCCCCAGCCCACGATGGCGGCCAGCGCCGCCAGCCAGATCACACGCACCATGTCGACCCTCCGCCGGGAATCCTACCGTCCAACCCGCGGGGCAACGGTGCTCAGGCCGGGCGGTTCGATTCGCTCGCCCGCGCGATTCGGCCCGGGTTCATGAATCCTCGGGTTGGGTGGACGAGAGCAGGGAGGGGGCGGCGGCTATCCTGGGAGCGTCGTTCGGAGGAACACCCATGGTCTCGACTCGCTGGTTGGTTTCTGTGCTCGTCCTGCTCTGTGCGCTCGCCCCGGGGGTCGCGCTCGCTGAGGAGGAGGATGCCGACGCGGGTCCGCTCGCCGACGCGAAGCAATTGGTCGTCGACATGGCGGCGGCGCGCAAGGCGAAAGATGCGTCGGCGCTTGAGACGCAGATCGGCCAGGTCGCGGCGCTACACAACGGGATCGAAGACAAGGGCGTGCGCGGCAAGCTGCTGAAGGAACTCGGCAGCCTCGTGGGCGCGAAGGGCTTCGAGTCCCTCGACGCGCCCGCGATCGAGGCGTTGGCGCAGCTCGACGACGCGAAGGGTGCCTACAAGTTCCTCAAGAAGTCCCTGCCTGGCGCAAAGGACAAGGAGCCGATGAGCGATCTTGGCCGCGCGGCACTTGGGGCCGTGGCCAAGCTGGCGCCCGAGGATGCCATTGATGACATGCTCGAGTTGGCCGAGAAGAGCCGTGACTACGACGCCGCCGCGCTCGCCATTGCGGCCCTGGGTCAGTTCAAGGCTTCGAAGAAGCGCGTCATGATTCTCGAAGAACTCGTCAAGCTCACGGGACGCTTCATGCCGCCGTCCGGACAGCAGGCGGGCGAAGAGACGATGAACCGCTGGAAGGCGCTGGGCGAGCCGCTCGTCGTTGCGTGCAACACCATCACGGGCCGCCGCGAGACCACACCCGACGCGTGGCTCACGCTCTGGAAAGACAACAAGAAGAAGCCCGACGTGCTCTTCGCGGAGTAAGCCGTCTGGAAGCAGCCCGGAGAGCGCGATGGACCGCGAGCTCATCGGCGAGCCGATCGCGCCCGACCTCACCTCCTTT
>JAQBWE010000292.1 GCA_027625315.1 Planctomycetota bacterium | reverse complement strand
TTCCGTCGCATCCGAAAACTCTGTCCGGACTTCTCGGTCCACATCGAGGTAGTCCGCGTCCGACGAGTCAGAACACGCGGCCAGCACGCCAATAATCAGCAGCGCGCTTACTAATGCCTTTCCCATGCGGCGTAATGTTACATGCCCGCATCGGTCACTGCGTTAGGCGTCTGGTTCGTTGTATGGCGGAAGGCCGAGGATGCATCGCCGGACTGACCAGGGCGACGTGTCTATTCCGCCCGCCCGCAGTTGCCGGGTGATAGCTCGATACCCCAAACCGGCTTGATGTAGTTGCAAAACTCGCACACGGGCCTCCTGCGGTAGAGAACGCGGCCGGCCGACACTCCGCCGCCCCGCTCGATGGACTGATGTTCCTGTGACATCGGCCTGCCGATCAAAGAGTGGGAGTTGCACAGGGGTGGGGGGTGCTCCCTCGCGCTCGCGCGGGTTTCGCGTATCGCGCTCGCGCACGCGCTGCGCCCCCCACCGTGTCCCCCCTTTCGTTAACTGGGGTTCATGTGTTGTATCTGAATCAGTTGTTTTCTGGTTCATGTGTTGAGGAACGAACACTTGGCGTCTACTTCAGGTGATGGGGGTGCGGCTCCCGAATGTGGAGTCGGTAGACGTTGTTCGTCCCGGGGGCGGAGTGCCGAGCCTTCTCGATGCAGCCTCGGGCGCACAGGCTGGAGACGAGCTTTGAGACCTGGGTGGGGCTGAGGCCCATCTCGCGAGCGAGCCGTTGCTGCGAGGGCCAGGTGAGTCCGTCGTCGTTGGCGTAGCGGGCGAGGCGCACGAGGAGCAGGCACTCGGACGCGGGGGCGCCGTTAGCCGCCAGTAGTTCCGCGTGGCGCAGCGCCTGATCGACGGCGCGGAGGCTCTCCACCTCGCCGGGGGCGACTTTCAGTAGGCCGACCGGTGGTGAGTTCCGGACGACTCGCCCGTTCGTGCGAGTTACGTAACGGGCCACCTCGTCTTCGAACCACTTCCGATCCTTGGGGTCATCCGGATACCGGGCTCGGTAGGCGACCAGCGTGTCGCCTACGTCTTGCGCGGGGAGTTGGTGTCGCTTCATCGTGAGGAGCAACGCATTGCACCACCCGGACGGCGTCGTATCCGTCTGCCACTCTGGCTTCTGGTCGCGGGTCCAGATGCCGCGTAGGACCAGGTCCGTGTCGAGGAGTTGGCGGAACGCGTTCGGGGCGTCGGCACGGGGGTTGTAGACGTATCCCGTCGGCGGGGCCTTGTCGCGGGACTCCGAAGGCTTCCCGGTGACGAGGGCGATAAGCCACGGCGGCGGGTCGGCCAGAGGAGCGCCGTCCGTCGGGTCGCTGCCCACCTGCCAAACGTACCGCTTGCCGGAAACGTGCAGGGACGGAGGGGCGACGATGTGGCCGCCAGCCTTGATCTCTATCCCGGGCAACGGTTTCAGGTCCCTGGCGGGGATCTCCGTCGGCCTTCTGAAGATGTAGTGCCAGCCGCCACCGCCGGTCTCGGAGACCCACGTGTCAGGCGGGCGACCGTGCCGGTCTATGAGGCGCTCCCAGGACACGTCACCGTCGTTCCTGGGGTCTATGTCCACCGCAAAGAGCCCGGAGGGGCCGGTTGCGATCCCGATGTTGGCCTGAGGTTCCCGGTCCCACCAAGCGCGCACGACCTTCGGGTCGTTGGGGGCGTTGTGCTTGCCGTGCGGAACGAGGCGACCGAGCGGGTGTTTGCCAGGCTTGCATTTCTCACCGCCCGGGCACATGCACATTCCGTCGCGTACGCCCCACAGCGGCAGGACGTAGAGGCCGAGCTCCGCGTATTTGACGGCCCAGGCGCTAAGGTCGCAATCAGCCTCCGACACAACTTCGCCGCGGAGACAGGGCTACGCGGCCGGGTCGCGCGCATCGCGCTCGATCCGCCCAGCGTTCAGGCAGGCAACATCCCGGTCGAGGATGCGCCGAGTACACCTCGACGTACATCTCTAGGGGCGGGTAGTTAGTCGCCATCGTCTGGAACCCGACGGCCGGCAGCGCGCAGGCGCTCGATGTAGGCCGCGACCGATTCGGCGACGATGAAGGTCCGCCCGCCGTCGTGCACGACCTCAAACGTGCCGTCGTTGATCTTCTCGTAAACCCATCCGCGACCACGGCCGCCACATACGAGCTGCACGGCCTTGACCGGGAGGAGAGGCGGCATCGCGCCGCCGATGCTGGGAACCGAGCCTGTCATCCAATTCCTCCCGTCTCCGGGCTGTACATTGACCACCGATAGGTCTATCGTGTATCAAGAACGGTTTAGACGCAATCTCGCACTAGCTTTACAGCTATGGAGATAGGATGCATTGAACAAATGGATGCAAGCCTTCGCACATCAGCCTCTGCCCGATGACCGGGCGGAACGGATGCAGCGCTTGAGGGTGGAGGCACGGACGCTGCACGCCAGTAGAAACTGGGGCGCGCCGCTGATACATCGCGATCTGGAAGACCGTTACGGGAACGGGGTTGTCAGTCAGCGGGCCGTGTCGAAGTGGATTGCGGCATCCCGCGGGGTGACTGCCCCTGCGCGCCCGAAGCCGTGGCTGAAATGGCAAGCGTTCCCATGGCCGCCAGACGCGGGTTATCTGCTGAGACTGGACCTCGTTACGCGGACGATGCTCGGCCGCGGTCTATGGGACCAGGAGGCGCATTGGGCGACACGGTTGGAACCCGCGCTTCGCGACCTCGACCTGTTCGCACAGTGGGCGCTCATCGACGAGTACACGCAGCGCCACATCCATTCAAGTGAGCCCTTGACCGACGACTTGGACCTGATCGTGGCGACTCAACCCTGGCTTGATGATGGCAAGTTGTACGAGGCGGCCGCGGAAGCACGCGTCACGGGCGCCGGCTCCATTGCGCCCATCCGCGCGTTGAGGTTGCCGCCCGATGCGTTAGATGCGCTGGATGTGCTGCTCCCCCCGTGGTGGTGGCCGATCCTCGGCCCCGCCCTGCGGGCCACCACCACGGGGCCACTCGGCATCACCATCATCACGGCAAAACTGTGCAGGCATCTAGCCGAGCGGCTACCGCCCGATGCGGTGCGCCTTCGCCTGGCGTTCCACATCAGCGCCTGCCTGAATCAGCCCGTCTTCTTCGAAGATTCGGAACTCATGCCAGCCTTGAAGCAAGCTGTTCCGCCGGAGGGGTTCATCTTGGAACCTCCGATTACGCGTCCGGCAGCCGTGAAGCAATCCGTTCCGCCGGACGGGGACGCGCCCCGCCAGGCCGATTGGCGAGAGCTGCTCATGAAGCGGTGGGAACCCGCAGCGCAAGCACGAAAACAGGCGAGGAACGAGGAAATGGAGCGGCGCAATCAGCCGCCTCCCGAGGAGGGTCAAGATGCCTAACCGGAAACGGGGCCAGGGCGAAGGCAGTGTGTACCGGCGGAAAGATGGGCGATGGGC
>JAQBWE010000291.1 GCA_027625315.1 Planctomycetota bacterium | reverse complement strand
GTAGGGCCCCCGCGAGGACGACGACGGCAATCCCACGCCCCGCAGCCACGAAGCCGCACGTGCTCGGCGACACAGGTGAACGCTTACCCCGCGCGGTATGCTGGCGTCATGCAGGGCACCCCCCTCGACACCGACGCCATCCTGCGCAGCTTCGACGGGGAGGTGCGCTTGTTCCCGCTGCCCAACCTCGTCCTGTTCCCGGACGCCTTCGCGCCCCTGAAGGTGTTTGAGGACCGCTACGTGCGCCTCGTCGAGGACGCCATCGAGGGCGACGGCCTCGTGGCCCTGGCCCTGCTCAAGGCGGGCTGGGAGGAGGACTACGTCGGGGCGCCCGAGATCCACCCGACGGTGTGCGTGGGCAAGATCCTGCGCCAGCGGCGCCTCTCGAGCGGGAAGTTCGACGTGCTGCTCTATGGACTGTTTCGCGCGCGCATCCTCGAAGAGTTGGGCGCCTATCCCTATAGGCGGGCCCGGGTCGAGATCGTGGAAGACCAGATACCCGCTACCCAGTTGGATCGCATCGCGCGTCGGGTGCGCCGCGCGCTGGACCTCGTGCCGGGTCGCAAGGGCGTGATCTCGGAGATGCGGCGCATGGCCAACCAGCTGCGCGGCGTCGATGCCGGCGCGGGCCGCTACGCCGATGCCGTGGCCAACGCGAGCGATCTCCTACCGGATGCCCGCTACGAGCTGCTCTCCGAGCCCGATGTCTTGCGCCGCCTCGACCGGCTGATCGGGTTGTTGGAGGCGCGCGCCTACGAGGGCGCCCCCCCCGCCCCTCGCGGCACGCGCCCCGAACTCAACTAGGGCGGAGACCAGGGCGCCGAAGATGGCGTCGAGGAGCCCGAGATCTAGCCGGGGCTCCCCTCGCGGAGCCCGGCATTGCACAATGCGAGGGGATGGCAGCCACGTTGGCCGGTGGCCACCATGCGAGTCAGGGACGGGGAGACGTGCACATGGTCGAGGACCGCAAGGATCCGGCGTTCTGGGAGGCCGCCCTCGGCGGACGCGACGGCGCGGGTCGTCTCATCCAGGATCGCAAGGTCCACGCCGCGATCCTCGCGGGCCGCTGGGACCATCTCTACTCGCTCTTCCAGTCAGCAGCCAAGACCAAGCGCCCGCCGGTGGAGCGCCGCGCGCTCGCGACGGTCCTGCGTAACCGCCGACTCTTCGTGACCGAAGATGGCGGCGTGCCGCAGCTGTTCACGTTCCATGGTTTCGGCACGGCCCTGCGTGGCGCGCACGAGAGGGACGCCACGGACGGCACCTACCTCGCCACGCTCTTCCTTGTGTTCTTCTGGATCCCTATCTGGCCCATCCGCCAGGTTCTCGCGAGCACGGCGGATCACGGCGGCTGGTACGTCCACGGGCGGGTCCCGCTGTCTAACGGCCGGAAGCTCTGGCGCGGTGCCGCCCTCGTGGGCGGCGCGGCCATCGTGCTTCTCATCGCGGGACTGATTTGGAAGCGCCAGTCCACGGATGAGGTCCACTTCCTGAACAGGCTCGACTTCGCGGTCACCGTCGAGATGGGCGGCGAGAAGATCGCGCTGCCACCGAGTGCGCACGTCACCCGCAAGTTCGACGCAGGACCCTACCACGTCACCGTCCGCGACCCAGAGGGGGCGGCCATCGAGGAGCAGGCCGTAGAGGTGCCCGGTGGCCACGACGTCGTCGCCTACAACGTGTTGGGCGCGGCGCCGCTGTACCGCACGCGCGTCCTGTATACAACCAACGAGAAACTGCAAGAGGAGTACGACAACTCCAACGACTACCGCACGCTTGCGGGCCGTACCTGGGTCACGCTCAGGCACATCGACCACGCGTGGAAGGAGTCGCCCGACGAAATCACGATGTACCGCGGTGAGGCGACCACATTGCGCTCGCAAGTTGACGTCGATGACGGCGGCTGGAGAGCGGCGGCCGGACTCCTCGCGGCGGAGGAGAAGTGGGACGAAGCCGCGGCGCTCGCCAGGAAGGTCGCGCTGGCAAGGCCGCGGGACGTCGACGCCGTGGATTCTGCCTACCGGTGGAATGCCGACCGCGACGACCCTGCAGTCTTGCTCGAGTTGGTTGAACGCGGGCTCGAAGCGGCCCCGGAGTCGATGCAGGCGCACCGCCTGTACCAGGTACACCATCAAGAAGCGGGTCGGCTGGCTGAGATCCTGCCGCGCTACCAGGCCGCATACGAGAGCGATCCCGAATCGCCCCAGCATGGCTACCTGTACGCTCGCCTCGCGCCGATTGAGGTCGCGATTCCCATCCTCGATCGCCTATCCGCCCCGCCCCTACCTGAGGTCCCCACGTACCTGCAGGACCTTGGCTGGATCTACTTCAAGGGCGGCCGCTGGGACGAAGCGGCGCAACTGCTCAGCAGGCTCAGGTCGCTCAAACCTGAAGATTCCAGCTGGGCCACCCTGTACACAGCGCGCGCCCACGCCGCCGCGGGTCGCCCGGAAGTCGGGCTGCAGTTGCTGCGAGAAGCGCTCACCGCCGGAGCCGCCGTGGATCGGGAGGAGGAAGACCCCCTCGAGAGTGACTACATCTGGGAGATTGCCTGCGACTACGCACGCTTGAGAGAGCGCGTCGGATCACCTGCAGTCCACTCGCCGATCGAGGCTCTCTTGGCGCCCCTGTGCGAGGGGGGGACGTGTTCGTCTGCGCTGCTCGCCGAACTCGCGCTCACAAGCCGCAGCCGCGCGGCCTTCCGAAAGCACGCGCCTGCGCTGGAGGACGAGTACCTGCTGCGGCGCGGCGAACTCACGCTGCTGAGCCGTGACGATGTGGAAGCGGCTGCGCGGCTCGCGCGCGACACGGCCGAGGACACGCTGCAGGAACTCGACGACCTGGCCCAGGTGTCGATCGCCTGCGAGTTGCTCCGCACAGGTGAGGCCGAGTTGGCGCGCACGGTATTCACGGGGCTCACCGACTGGCTCCGCCAGTATCTGAGCTTCGAGCACCTGCGGCGCCTGCCGGCGATGGGCGGGCTCTCCTCAGACATCCCCCTCGACATCCAAGCCGCCCTGCATGCCGCGGCCGCGCGCGTCGCACAGGACGACACGCAGAAGGCGCAGCACGAAGCCCAAGCCCGCCGCTTGGACACCCTCGGCTACGTGCTGCCGCGCTGAAGGCGCAGCAGACGTCGACGGGGATGTCGCCCTCGGAGCGCCGATTTGCCCGGCGCTAGGTGAGGGCCCCTACCGCAGCCGCTCCAGTGCGGCATCCAGTGCCGTGGCGAGCGCAGCCGTGGCGTCGGCTGCCGTCGTGGGGCCGTACATCGTCGCCTCGGCTTCGTAGCCGTCCTGGCGATAGTCGGCCTCCGGCACAAGGTAGCCACACGATCCGTTTGTCAGGCCCAGCACGAGCGCATCTGCCAGCCCGCGGCTCGCCGCCAGGTCGCGCCACGTCCGACCGAGCGACACGAGCGCCTCGCCTGGCTCGCTCAGGAGCGCGAAG
>JAQBWE010000022.1:20000-22247 GCA_027625315.1 Planctomycetota bacterium | reverse complement strand
TGCATAGCACACGTGGGGCTCGCTGAGAAAAGCCCGGCATTGACCTACTTTCCCGCTGTGAAGCAGTATCATCGGCCCCGAAGGCTTAACGGCCGAGTTCGGAATGGGATCGGGTGGAACCCTTCGGGTATGGACACCGGGCAAAATGGTGCCGAAACGATTCCCGGTCGCGGCGTACGCGCCTGCCTGCTTTCAGACTGGGCCGTAGCCGTTCGCGGAGCATCGCTCCGATCGGAAGAGAATGGGGGCTCGCCCGAGGTAGCTCGCCAAACCGCTCCTTACGGAGACGATCCAACGGGCCCACCAGGGGGCAATGGTCAAGGCAGCCGCGGTCGACGAACACGAACGTTCTACTCGAATGGATCACGACGCTAGGCGTCACGATCACACAGCCGGTGTCTTGCGTTTTCCTTCTTTGCCCGTTCCGAGACCGCAGTCTCGGGCTCGCATCCAGGCACGGCGAACCGCGCACAGGACCCGAGTTGCATCGGGAGGAGAAGGAAAAGTGGTCAAGTCGATCGACCGATTAGTACCAGTCCGCTGAATGCATTGCTGCACTTACACGCCTGGCCTATCAACCTCCTGGTCTTGAAGGGGTCTCATGGGAGAACTCGTTTTGGAGAGGGCTTCACGCTTAGATGCTTTCAGCGTTTATCCGTTCCGGACATAGCTACCCGGCGCTACCGCTAGCGCGATAACCGGCACACCAGTGGTCCGTGCAACCAAATCCTCTCGTACTAAAGTCACACCTCCTCAGTTCTCCTACACCCGCAGCAGATAGGGACCGACCTGACTCACGTCGGTCTGAACCCAACTCACGTACCACTTTAATCGGCGAACAGCCGAACCCTTGGGACCTTCTACAGCCCCAGGATGTGATGAGTCGACATCGAGGTGCCAAACCCCGCCGTCGATATGGACTCTTGGGCGGGATCAGCCTGTTATCCCCGGAGTACCTTTTGTCTGATGAGCGACGACCCTTCCACTCGGAATCGCCGGATCACTAAGCCCTGCTTTCGCACCTGCTCGACCCATCAGTCTCGCAGTTAAGCACACTTCTACCTTTACGCTCGGCGCACGATTGCCAACCGTGCTGAGTGTACCTTTGGGCTCCTCCGTTACCTTTTAGGAGGAGACCTCCCCAGCCAAACTGCCCACCTAGCACTGTCCCTGACCCGGATTCACGGTATCAGGTTAGAAGTCAAGCATCACAAGGCTGGTATTTCACTAATGACTGCCGCGGATCTGGCGATCCTTGGTCGTAACGTCTCCCAGCTATGCTACACATGAGATGACTGACGCCAATGCAAGGCTACAGTAAAGGTTCACGGGGTCTTTCCGTCTAGCTGCGGGGTCATGGTATTTGCACCACAACTACAGTTTCACCGAGTCCATCGCTGAGACAGTTGGGCTCTCATTACGCTATTCATGCGGGTCGGAACTTACCCGACAAGGAATTTCGCTACCTTAGGACCGTCATAGTTACGGCCGCTGTTTAACGGGGCTTGGGCTCGGACCTTCGCCTTACGGCTAAGCCCTTACGTTAACCTTCCGTCACTGAGCAAGCGTCAGTCTGTATACATCGTCTTGCGACTTAGCACAGACCTGTGTTTTTGATAAACAGTTGGAACCCACCTTTCACTGCGACCGCCCAATGCTTCAGCCGCGAGGGCCTACACACTTGGCGGCACTCCTTATCCCGAAGTTACGGAGCTATTTTGCCGAGTTCCTTAGCGATGGTTCTCTCGAGCGCCTTAGGATTCTCACCTCACCCACCTGTGTCGGTTTACGGTACGGACAGTCAACTCAATGCCATGAAGATTTTCTCGTAGGCAGGGCGTCTGCAACTTCGGCACGAATTCGGCCTCCCCATCAGCTCTCAGGCTTAATGTGATGCGGATTTTCCTACACCACGCCCTACGACCTTGGACCGGGACATCTACCACCCGGATTGCATAGCCTTCCTCACCCCTCCCTGGCCCCTTGCGGGATATTGACCGGTACAGGAATATTGACCTGTTGTCCATCGACTACGCCTTTCGGCCTCGCCTTAGGATCCGACTAACCCTGGGCGGATTTACCTTCCCCAGGAAACCTTGGGTTTACGGCGAAGAGGATTCTCACCTCTTTTCTCGTTACTCGTGCCCGCATACTCACTAGAACGTCGTCCACCGGTCCTCACGGTCCGGCTTCAACCTACTGTTCTACGCTCGCCTACCCCGACCAGGAACCGCAGTTCCTGGTCAG
>JAQBWE010000022.1:0-15000 GCA_027625315.1 Planctomycetota bacterium | reverse complement strand
GCGAGGGTCGCGGCAAGTCTACGATCGAGCAGAAGGACCGCGCCCGGCGGCTGCTGTCGCGGGCGCTCTACCTCCCGGAGATGTTTGACCCGGCCGGGCAGCCCAGCCCTGAGCGCACCAAGTTGATTGCGACCATCGAGCAACTCAATCGCCAGGTGATGACGTACGGCCCGGGCATCCCGGGCGTGACGGTGCCCTACAAGGTGCCGGCGGGCGAGGTGCCCGTTGAGATCGTCTCTCGTCAGCGGCTGCCCATGGGGCCGAACGCGCTGCTGTTCTGGAACATGGGTGGCAACCTCGACCCGCGGCGCGTGCGCGCGGACGCTACGATGTTGCTGCCGCAGGAGGAGATGACGCTGCACGTGAGCCTGAAGCACCGCCGGCTAGCGATCTTCTTCGGCGACTGGTTCGCCAAGGAGTGGCGTGTGGGTATTGGCGCGGAGGACTCGCCCACGCCGACGGGCATCTTCGAGATCTACTCGAAGGATCTGAACCCCGACTGGTACGCGCCGGGCGGCAAGGTGATCAAGTGGGAAGACAAGGAGCACAACGAGCTCGGCGACGCCTGGATGGGAATTCGCAATCAGGAGTATCCGCGCGAGGCGAGCTTCGGGCTTCACGGCACGAACAAGCCGGACACGGTCGGCACGCGTTGCAGCCGTGGTTGTGTGCGTCTACGAAACGAGCACGCGGTCGAGCTGCGCGACTGGGTCCGCCGCGAAGGCGCTGGCGGCCCTGCAACCCGCGTATTGATCTACTAGCGCGGCACGCGTTCGACGGCCTCGTTGCCGCATCCGCGTCCATGCGTTGAAGGCGACTCACCTAGCGCGCCGAGTGGCATCCGAAGCAGGCACATCCGTTGCCGCAAGCGCGTCCACGCGCTGAGAGCGACTCACCTAGCGCGTAGCGTGGCGTCCAAAGCAGGCACATCCGTTGCCGCATCCGCGCCCATGCGTTGAAGGCGACTCACCTAGTAGCGCGCCGAGTGGCATCCGAAGCAGGCACATCCGTTGCCGCAAGCGCGTCCACGCGCTGAGAGCGACCACCTAGCGCGTAGCGTGGCTCCCGAAGCGAGCACTTCCGCTGCTGCATCCGCGCTCATGCGTTGTAGACCGCGCACGCACCCCAGCACCCGTACGACAGCGCCGCAGGCATAAGCAAAAACGGCCGGACGGCGCCGCGTAGTCCGATCTGAGCCCAACCTTTAAGGTGGGCTCGCCAGCGGAGGCTTCGACCCCGCAAGGCCCGTCCTCCCGAAAGAGAACCCCGCAAGGCCCGTCCTCCCGAAAGAGAGCGGTTAGCAGGCTCTAGACCCCACGCATCGGGGAATCCGAAACTCCGAGTAGGCCCAGGGACCGTGTCGGCGCCGTTCCGGCTTGATCTCGACCATACCACTTCGTGCACGCGGCGGCCGCATCGAAATTGCGCGCGGTGATTGGCCGCGACTAGCCCGTGCGAACGCGCCAACCCTTGGCGTCGAGCGCGGCGATGACGCGCGCTCGCAATGCATCGGCGACTTCCGGCGTGAGCGTGCGCTCGCGGTCGAACAGTTCGCAGCGCAAGGCGAGACTGCGCGCGCCCGCGGGGATGCCGTCTCCTTCGTACACGTCAAACACATGGACGGCGCGCACGTTCTCGGCCACGGCGGCGCGCATGGCGTCGGCGACGTCGGCCGCGGGCGTGCGCCGCGGTACGACGACCGCCACATCGAACGGCACGACGGGGTAGCGGAGCACGGGCTCGTAGGCGCTGGTCCCTGCGGCGAGAGCCGTCAGCACGGGCGCAACGAGAAGCTCAGCCGCGGCGGCGCGCCCCTCTAGGCCCGCCGCGCGAACCACGGCGGGTGCGAGTTCCCCAGCGACCGCGACGGCCACACCACCCACGGTGAGCACAGCACAACGGCCTGGGTGGAGCCAGGCCGGCTGCGGGAGGCCCTCAGCCAGCGCGTCCGCCCCGTTGCGCACGCACACGTCGCGGAGGCCCAGCCGCTCGCCGACCGCGCGTAGGTCGCCAAGGAGGGCAAGGAACTGCCCGCCGGTGGGGTTGTCGTCGTCGGTGCGGTCCCAGGTGAGGAGGCCAACGACGGCGTGTTCGCGCGGCAGACCCGCGGGCTGGGGCACGAAGAGGCGGGCGGACGACCAGAGTCGCCCGGCCGGCTCGCGATGCTGATTCGAGACCGCGAGCCGCAGCAGACCCGCCACGCTCGTGAGCAGGAGTCGGTCGTGCTCGCTGGACGTCGGATTGCGCACCATGAGGTGCGCGACGTCCGCCAGGCCAACGGTCGCCGCGTCGGCGGCCCCGTAGAAGCTGCGGTGCTTGACCTCGGCGTAGCCACGGTCGAGCGAGAGGGCCGCCGCCACACGGCGCGCCACGACGCGGTCCGGACGCGGGCGGCGCGGGGCCAGCGGCGCGACGGGTGCCATCGGGGTCAGCTTGCGATAGCCCTCGATGCGGCCGACCTCCTCGACGAGATCCTCCGCGCGCTGGATGTCCTTGGTGGCGCGCCAGCTGGGGACGCGCACCCGGATTTCTTCGCCGGCTTCAACGGCGTCGAAGCCGAGCGAGGTGAGGATGCCGCGGATGCGGTAGTCGCCGATGCGCAGGCCCAGCCGCCGCCTCACCATGCCGTAGGGCAGGGCGATCTCGCGCGGCTCGTACGGTCGCGGATGGCAATCGCTAACGGGGCGACTCACGCGGCAGCCCGGGATGAGCTCAAGGCACAGCGCCGCGAAGCGCAGTGCGGCCTGCAGCGCCAACTCAGGATCGAGATCCTTCTCGAACCGTGCGCTCGCCTCAGTGCGGAGGCCCAGGCGCGCGGAGGTCAGCCGAATGCGCAGCGGATCAAATGTGGCGGATTCCAGCAGGATCGCGGTCGTATCGGCCTGCACCTCGCTGTGCGCACCCCCCATGATGCCAGCCAAGGCCACCGGGCCCTCGCCGTCCACGATCAGAAGGTCGCCCGGCTCGAGGACGCGCTCCTGCCCGTCGAGGGTCGTCATGCGCTCACCGGGCGCCGCCGAGCGCACGCGGATCTCACCGCCGCGCACGTGACGCAGATCGAAGGCGTGGAGCGGTTGTCCCTGCTCCAGCAAGACGAGGTTCGTGAGATCCACGAGCAGATCGATGCTGCGAACGCCTAGTGACGCGAGGCGCCGTCGCAGCCAGAGCGGCGACGGGCCGTTCGTGAGGCCCTCGATGAGGAGCGCGACGTACCGGCGGCAGCCCGCGGGATCGTCGATGGCGACGGGAAAGGCGTCGCCGCCGGTGGGTAGCGCACTCTCCGGCGCCATCGTCGGCGGCGTGGCGCGCTGACCCAGCAACGCCGCAAGTTCGCGCGCCCAGCCCACATGGCCCCACAGATCGGGACGGTGGGTGATGCAGACGTTCTCCACGTCGTAGATGACGTCGCCGAGCGGCAGGACCTGCGCCAGCGGCACACCGAGCG
Source organism: Planctomycetota bacterium (assembly GCA_027625315.1). Lineage (GTDB taxonomy): Bacteria > Planctomycetota > PLA2 > PLA2 > JAEUHO01 > JAHEIK01. The sequence continues at coordinate 11,555 of JAQBWE010000022.1, read as the reverse complement.
GCGTGTCCGGCGGCAGGACTAGGATGCCGCCGTGCTCCTCACCGAGGCCGAGCTCGCGCTCGGAGCAGATCATGCCGCGGCTGAGCACGCCGCGAATCTCGCGCGCGGTGAGCGTGAGCGGCTCCTCGCCCTCGCCGCCCGGCAGCGTCGTGCCCTCAGGCGCGTAGGCGATGATCTGCCCCTCGGCGACGTTGGAGGCCCCGCAGACAACTTCGCGCGGCTCGGCGTCGGCACCCGCCTGCACGGTGCAGAGGCGCAGCCGATCGGCACCGGGGTGCGGCCGGACAGCCACGACCCGACCGGTGACGACACCGGCCAGATCGGCCCCCAGAACCTCACTGCCTTCGATCTCGGCTGTGTGGAACGTCAGCAGTTGCTTGAGCGCGGGCGGCGGGGTCTCTGCGAGATCCACCATTTCGCTGAGCCAGCGGTAGGAGAGCTTCATCCTTCGAGCCCTCCCCCGAACTGGCGCAGGAAGCGCAGGTCGCCGTCCATGAAGTGGCGCAGATCCTCGACGCCGTGCTTGAGCATCACGAGGCGGTCGATGCCTAGTCCGAACGCGAAGCCGGAGAAGACGGTCGGATCGATGCCGCCCTGCTCGAGGACGTAGGGATGAACCATGCCGCAGCCGAGCAGCTCCATCCACTTGCCGCGGAAGGTGACGTCCATCTCGAAGCCAGGCTCGACGAACGGGAAGTAGGAGGGGCGCAGGCGCACCTCCACGTCGTCGTCGAGGACTTCGCGCAGCAGAGTGCGCAGCACGTAGAGCATGTGCCCGACGCTCACCCCGCGATCAACGTAGAACCCCTCGATCTGGTGGAAGGTGTTCTCGTGCGTCGCGTCGAGCTCTTCGTGCCGGAACACGCGCCCCAGGCAGACCGCGCGGATGGGCGGCGCACCCGACTCCATTGCCCGCACCTGCACGGGGCTCGTGTGGGTACGCAGCAAGTTGCCATCGGAGAGCCAGTAGGTGTCCTGCATGTCGCGCGCGGGATGATCCGCGGGCATGTTCAGCGCACCGAAGTTGTGGAAGTCGTCCTCGACCCAGGGGCCATCCAGCGTGTCGAACCCCATCGAGAGGAACACGTCTTCGATCTCGCGCGTGAGCGCGGTGATCGGATGGATCGTGCCGCCCGTGCGCCGGACTCCGGCGCGTGCGGCCGGAGGCGGCAGCGTGGCGTCGACCCATTCGGTGTCGGCGAGGCGCGCCTCCGCGCCCGCCAGCAGCTCGGTACGCCGCGCGGACAGCGCTTCGTCCACCGCGCGCCGAGCGAGGTTCGCCGCTTGGCCCACGGGTCCGCGCTGCTCGGCCGGGAGGGTCCCCACCGAACGCAAAATGCCCGTGATGCGCCCCTTGCGGCCGATCCAGGTCGCTTCGACCGCGCCCAGAACGTCGCCGTCGGCGGCAGCGCGCACCGCGGCGAGCGCCTCCCGTTCCATGGCCTGCAGTTCATCGAGCATGGCGTCCTGTCTACACGGGCCTCTCGCCCGGGGCCAGCAACCCGTTCGGTGGGCATGCAGCGACCCGGCCGACGGCACGCGGGGGCTTGCCCAGCGCGTGGGGAACCGAGCTCATTCGCCTTACAGCCTGTCCAGCGCGAGAGCCTGTCCAGCGCGAGGCGCGCTGTCGGCTAGTTCTGGATCGCCGCGACGACCTGGTCGAAGGCCTTCGGGTCGTGGATCGCGAGCTCGCTCAGCGACTTGCGATCAAGCACGATTCCGGCCTGCTTCAGGCCGTGAATCAGGCGGCTGTACATCGTCCCACGCGCGCGGCAGGCCGCGTTGATGCGCAGGATCCAGAGGCGACGGAAGTCACGGCGACGGAGGCGGCGATGCGCATACGCATACTGCCAGCCGCGGTGCACGGTTTCCTTCATCACCTTGTATTGGCGACGGCGAGCGCCCCAGTTGCCCTTGGCAAACTTGAGCAAACGCCGCTTACGAGCGAGACGAGCCGGGGTGTTAGTTGCGCGCGACATAGTGGTGGCTCTCCGGAAGGACGCCTAGGCGTCCTACTTACCGCTCATCCGAAGCATGCTGGCGGCCTGCTTCCCAACCACGGGGGTCGGGTGGCGCAGACGACGACGGCGCTTCGCGCCCTTCTTGCTCATGATGTGGCTCGTGTTGGCCGAGCCGTACGGCAGCACCTTGCCGGTCTTCGTGACCTTGAACCGCTTGGCAACGGACTTGCGGGTCTTCAACTTGGGCATGGTCGATCTCCGAGACCCGCACGGAGGCGGGCGCTGCGCGTTCCGACCCCATCCTGGGGCCGAACGGAGCAGGGTAGCGGGGCGGCCCGGACCGGCAATCTTTGACCGGGGGCGCATCCCACCGATCGGCGCCGCGGGGCACCCGGACCGCGAATCGCCCGGCTGGGCGTGCCGTAGGCCGTTACTTCTTGCCCAGCAGCATCGACATTCGGCGGCCCTCGATCCGGGGCGCCTGTTCGACCTTGGCAATGTCTTCGAGGCGCTTGGCCACCTCGTGGCAGTGCTTCATGCCCATTTCCTGGTGGGCCATCTCGCGGCCACGGAACAGGATCATGAGCTGAACCTTGTCGCCCCGCTCGAGGAACTCACGCGCGGCGGCCACGCGGATCTCCAGCATGTGGGGGTCGGTTTTCGGCCGCAGGCGCACGGTCTTGAGCTTGGCCCGGTGCTGCTTCTGCCGCGACTCGTGGGCCTTCTTGTTCTGCTCGTACTTGTAGCGCCCGAAGTCCATGATGCGGCAGACGGGCGGCCGGGCCTTGGCATTCACCTCCACGAGGTCCAGCTCGGCCTCCTGCGCCATGCGAAGGGCCTCGAGCGTGTCGATCTCCCCGTGGTTCGTGTCCTCGTGGTCGATCAGGCGGATGCGGCGGATCGTAATGCGCTCGTTAATGCGCGGGCCGACGTCGCGAGGCATCGACCGGTCGAAGCGTTGGCGGCGAATGAGGGTGTCTCCAGGGGTACTTGGGGCTCGACCGGGACTCCGGCCGTAGGGCCCCTCAGTGTGCCATCCCGCGCGGACACGGGCACCTGCTTTCCAAGCGCTTCCCGATCTGGGGCCAGCGGTCAGGCGCGGGCGGCGATCTCCTCGCGGGCCCGTGTGGTAAAGGCGTCCAGGTCCATCGTCCCGAGGCGGTCACCAGCCCGGGTACGCACGTCCACGAGGCCTTGCTCGGCCTCGCGTGCCCCCACCACGAGCATGTAGTTGACCCGTTCCAGGGTCGCGTCGCGCACCTTGGAGCCAATCTTGTCGCCGCGGACGTCCGCCTCGGCGCGCAGGCCAGCCGCCACGAGACGCCGGGCGGCGTCCTCGGCGTAGGGCCCCTGCTGATCGGTGATCGAGAGCACGCGCGCCTGCACGGGCGCCAGCCATAGGGGGAACCGGCCGGCGAAGTTCTCAATGAGAATGCCGACGAAGCGCTCCATGGAGCCCAGGATCGCGCGGTGGATCATGACCGGGGTGTGCTTGCGGCCGTCAGCGCCGGTGTACTCCAGCCCGAAACGCGCCGGCATCGAGAAGTCCACCTGCACGGTACCGCACTGCCACGAGCGCCCGATGGCGTCCGTGATGTGCACCTCGATCTTGGGGCCATAGAAGGCACCTTCGCCCGGCGCCTCGACCCACTTGTCCTTCCAGCCGTGCTGGTCGAGCGCTCCGGCGAGCGCCGCCTCCGCGCGCGCCCACAGGCCGGCATCGCCCATCGCGTTCTCGGGTCGGGTCGCCAGGCGGGTCAGCACCTCCGGAAAGCCGACCGCACCGTAGACCTTGCGGGTCATGTCGAGCATGTCGCCGATCTCGGCCTCGAGTTGATCCTCGGTGCAGTAGACGTGCGCGTCGTCCTGGGTGAAGGCTCGCACGCGCAGAAGGCCGTGCAGCACGCCTGAGAGCTCGTTGCGGTGCACGCCGCCGAACTCCGCCATACGCAGCGGGAGTTCCTTATAGGAGTGCGGCCGCGAGCCATAGATGAGGCAACAACCGGGGCAGTTCATCGGCTTGACCGCGTACGAGCGCTCGTCAATCTCAAGGAAGTACATGTTGTCGCGGAAGTGCTCGTAGTGACCGGAAGTCCGCCACAGTTCGTCGGAGAGCACGGTCGGAGTCTTGACCTCGCCGTAACCGCGTGCGCGCAGTTCTTCGCGCAGCAGGGTCTCGAGCTCGTTCCACAGAACGGTGCCCTTGGGGTGCCAGAACGGGAATCCCGGCCCTTCGGCGTGCAGCGAGAACAGGTCCATCTCGCGGCCGATGCGGCGATGATCACGCAGCTTCGCCTGCTCAATTCGCTCGAGGTACTCCGCCAGCGCCTTCTTGTCGAAGAACGCGGTGCCGCGGATGCGCTGCATGGGCTCGCCGGTCGCGTCGCCGCGCCAGTAGGCCCCGCTCACCGAGAGCAACTTCACATTCGCGAGCCACGAGGTGTCCGGAACGTGGGGTCCCTCGCACATATCGGTGAACGAGCCGGAGTCATAGAAGGAGATCACGTCGGACGGGATCTCGTCCACGTGCGGCACCTTGAGGTGGTAGCCCACCTCACTGAGCCTGGTCTTGGCCCGGGCACGATCCAGCTCGACGCGGGCGTACGCGCGGCCCTCCGCTGCGATCGCCTTCATGCGCTCTTCGACCTTCGGCAGGTCTTCCTCCGTCAGGGCCCGGGAGGTCTTGAAGTCGTAGTAGAAGCCGTCTTCGGTGGCGGGGCCGAAGCCCAGATCGCTGCCGGGAAACAACTCGAGCACGGCCATGGCCAAGAGGTGCGCGGCGCTGTGCCGCAGCACGTCCAAGGCGTCGGCGTCCCGCGCGGTCAGGATGCGAAACGGCCCCGAGACCTCGATCGGCCGGGACACCTCGACGGTCTGGCCGTCGATGACGCCGGCGACGGCAGCCTTGGCGAGCCCGGCCCCGATGGAGGCGGCCACCTCATGCACCGTCGTCCCGGGGGCGACCTGGCGGATCGACCCATCGGGTAGTCGGAGCTCGAGTTGCGCGGCCATGGGGTTCTACCTCCTGCTTGCGGGGAGAGATCGGAGTTGACGGTGACCTGAGCGACCGCCAAGCCGCCCGGGCCGTGCCCACGCGGGGACACGAACGGAGAATGTACCCGCGTCCGCCGCAGGCCGGACAGTTGGGCCTGCCGGGTCGGGAACAACCGGCGCGAGCGCGCGCAACTACTTCCCGGGAACGAAGCGCTCCCCACCCGAGGTCCGGCGGCGTCCCATCCACTCCAGGATGCGGGCCGCCCGCGCGCCGATGGCGCCGCCTTCCCGCCGTAGCTCGCCCATCCGCTGGGCCCCCGCGTGCCCGGAGGCCACGAGCGTCATCGCCGCCGGCGTCATCGTGTCGGGACCCACGAGCGTGACCCGTTCGCCGCGCATGACGTGAGGCAAGCGCGGGGTTTGCGCGGCGCGGAGTACCGATGCGATGTGCGCGTGGGTCCTCGGATCGTCGCTCGGGCCGACAAGCAGGACGAGCCGCTCAGCGAGCGGCTCGCGCAGCGTGAAGGGCGAGCCTGCGACGCCGTTGATCACGATCACCGCCGAGCGACCGAGGTTCGCCGTACTCCACGCCCGCATGTCATCCCGGCGCTCCTCGCCGACGACGAACTCCAAGCCAGCTTGGCCGGTATCGACCGTCTCGATGGGTTGGACCGTGAAGTCCTGACGCTCGAAGCGGGCGGTCGACTTTGCGTCGCGGTATGCCAGCAAGTAGGTGTGCGCACTCGAGCCCGCGGCCGGAGGAACAGCACAGAGCACAAACCCCGGCTCGCCCGGAGCGTGCACGCGGCCCGCCGCCACGGCTTCATCGATCACCTTCGACTGCGCGAGAACGAGTGCGTCGTAGGCCGCGCGTGAACCCGTCCACAGGCTGGCAGGCTCCGTCCCCGCGTCCGGGGGCGCCACCACGGTCAGGAGCTCGAACCGGCCTTCGGCCAGCACGGCCCGCAGGACCTGGAAACCGAACTCGCGATCGCGCTCGGCGAGCGTCTCGGCATCCAGATTCTCGCCCAGGAACGGCTTGGGAACCCGTAGCTCGGCGAAACCCTGGTCCGGGCGGACATCGAACGAGCCACCACCAAAGGCGCCGGACCGCAACCGCGAAGCCATCACGTCCACCGCCGCATTGATTGCGCCGCGGCGCGCGTCGTCATCGGGGAAGCTGTCAGGCTGCGCCAACTCCAAGCGCAGGGTCACCATCAGGGGATTGGGCTCCTCGGCTCGCAGCATCTGGATGAGCGCCTCGAGCAGCAGAGGATCTGACTCAGCCCGCGCGCCCAGCTCCTCCGCAACGATCCCAAGCGTCTCGCCGTGAGCGCCTTCCAACCGGAAGAGGGCCGCTTCCACCGACTCCGGCGGCTCGTCCTGCGCGCACCCCGCGCAGCTGAGCAGCGCCACGAGGGCGGCCAGTACGAAGGTCGGTATCCTCGGACACGAGTTCATAGCTGGGCTCCTCTAGGACGAACGGCCGTCGGCGGGGGCTTCGTCCGGACACAGGGCGAGGCGCAGGTCGGCAAGCTGCTGCGGATCGACGGGCGAGGGCGCCCGGCAGAGCAGGTCAGCCGCCGTCATCGTCTTGGGGAACGCGATCACTTCCTGGATGCCGGCCTCGCCGAGCAGGCTCATCACGAAGCGATCGAATCCAAACGCGAGACCACCGTGCGGCGGCGTGCCGTAGCGCAGAGCCTGCACGAACCAGCCAAAGCGCCGCTCTTGCTCCTCGGCGCTGATTGCGAGCAGATCGAACACTGCCGCCTGCACGTCGGCACGGTGAATACGAATGCTGCCCCCACCGACCTCAGCCCCGTTGAACACGAGGTCATAGGCCTTCGATGGCATGCCAGCCAAGATGTCCGGAGATACGGGTTCGCCAGCAGACCGACGTACGAGCAACTCGGCCATCTCGTCGGAGGGGCTCGTGAAGGGATGGTGCATCGCGTCGAAGCGACCTTCGTCCTCGTTCCAGGCCACGAGGGGGAAGTCGGTGACCCACAGAACGGAGTTGGCTTTGAAGTCGACCAGCTCGAGCTTGCGCGCGACTGTGTCGCGGAGGTGGCCGAGGATGCGGTGCACGAGGCCCGCGCTGCCCGCGGCGCAGCAGAACCAATCGCCCGACTGCACGCCAATCTTCGCGAGGAACGCGGCGCCTGCGTCGCCCTCCAGGAACCGCGCGAGCGGTCCGGTGGCCTTGCCGTCGGTCCACTTGGCCCAGGCAAGTCCCGGCGCGCCCATCCCGCGCGCCTCAGCCTCCAGGGCGTCGATCTCCTTGCGTGAGAACTGGCCCGCCCCGGGTCCGCGCAGCACCTTGATCAGGCCGCCGCTGTCCGCCGTCGCGGTGAACGGCGCAAAGCCGAGCGCGGCCCCCTCGGCTGTCACGTCGACGAGTTCGAGCGGATTGCGCAGGTCAGGCTTGTCGCTGCCAAAACGTGCCATCACGTCGGCGTACGCCAGACGTTGGAACGGGCGCTCAATGCGCTCCCCGCGCCAGGTCTCGATCAGCTCAGCGACGCACGGCTCGAGCAGCGCGAAGAGGTCCTCTTGCTCCACGAACGAAGCCTCGAGATCCACCTGCGTGAACTCGGGCTGACGATCCGCACGCAGGTCCTCGTCGCGGTAGCAGCGCGCGAACTGGTAGTAGCGGTCCTGCCCGCCGATCATCAGCAACTGCTTGAACAGCTGCGGCGATTGCGGGAGTGCGTAGAACGAGCCCGGGTGCACGCGGCTCGGCACGAGATAGTCGCGGGCTCCCTCCGGTGTCGAGGAGATCAGCGTCGGCGTCTCGATGTCGATGAAGCCCTGCGCTTCGAGATGGCGGCGCATCGTGCCTGAGATCTTTGCGCGGGCGGCGAGGAACTCCGTTTGCCGGCGGCGACGGAGATCGAGATAACGATGGCGCAGTCGGATCTCCGACGACACGTTGTCGCCGCGCTCGTCTAGCGGGAACGGCGGGGTCTCGGCCTTGGACAGCACGCGCAGCTTGGTCGCCTCGAGCTCGATCTCGCCCGTGGCCATGCCAGCGTTCACGGCCTCAGGGGGGCGGCGCACGACGCGACCCGTGACCTGGACGACCCACTCCCCGCGGACCTTCTCAGCCGCCGCGAGCAGCTCGGGATCGCGGTCGCCGCGAAAGGTCGCCTGGGTCAGGCCGTGGCGGTCTCGGACGTCCACGAACAGCACGCCACCCTGATCACGGATGACGTTGACCCAGCCGCTGATCACGGCCTCAGAACCCTCGTCCGCGGCGCGAAGCGCGCCGCAGGTGTGTGTGCGGTATGCGGTCTGCATGACTCGACCTCAGGGAAACCGGCGAGGGTACCCGCACGGGCGCCCAGGGCGGCATCGCGGGCCGGGCGCCCGGAGCCAGCGCGGACGGTTCGGTCAGAGGACGTAGCGTCCCAGATCCTGGTCGTCGAGCAGGTCGCCCACCCTTGCCCGGACATACGCCCGGTCGATCGAGATGGTCTGCCCCCTGAGGTCCGGGCCGGCAAACGAGACCTCGTCCACGACCCGCTCCAGCACGGTGAAGAGCCGGCGGGCGCCGATGTTCTCGTGCGCGAGGTTCGCGGCCGCGGCTACCCGGGCGATTTCGGCCACCCCGTCCTCGGTGAAGGCAAGGCGCACGCCCTCCGTCCCCATCAGAGCCTCGTACTGGCGCGTCAGCGCGCCGCGGGGTTCCGTGAGGATACGCACGAAGTCCTGCTCCGTGAGTGCGTTCAAGCGCACGCGAATCGGCATGCGTCCCTGCAGTTCCGGCAGGAGGTCGCTGGGCTTGCTGACGTGGAACGCGCCAGCGCCGATGAACAGAATGTGATCGGTCTTCACGGGGCCGTGGCGCGTCGTCACGGTCGTGCCCTCGATCAGTGGCAGGAGATCCCGTTGCACGCCTTCGCGTGAGACGTCGGGGCCGGAGCCCGCCTGACGGCCGGCGACCTTGTCGATCTCGTCCAAGAACACGATGGCAGAGTTCTCGACGAGCTCGATGGCTTCTGTGGCCACGTTCTGGTCGTCGACGAGCTTCTCGGCCTCTTCCTCCGTGAGCGCCTCGACCGCATCCTTGACGCTCATACGCCGCGTCTTGGTCGGTGCGCCGCTCCCACGGCCCTTCTGCAGCTGCTCGAAGATCTTGCCGAAGTCCATCCCAGTCTGGGCAAAGGCCTGATCGCCAAAGATGTTGCCCAGGGCTTGGCCCCCACTGGCGACCTCGACGTCCACGGGTCGCTCACTGAGCGCGCCGGCGCGTAGACGCTCGCGCAGTTTCACTCGCAGGGCGGCCAGATCCTGCATCGTCGGACGACCCTCGGGGCCGTTCGTGAACAGCTCGACCTCCGAGTCGCCGGGCTGCCACGAGGTGACGAGATAGGAGAGCACGCGTTCCTCGGCCGCCTCACGCGCCTTCGTGCGCACCTTCACGCGGGCACCTTCGCGCACGAGCGTGATCGCGTTCTCGACGAGGTCGCGCACGATCGAGTCCACATCCCGTCCGACGTAGCCGACCTCCGTGAACTTCGTGGCTTCGACCTTGATGAACGGCGCGTCAATCAGGGCCGCGATGCGGCGGGCGATCTCCGTCTTGCCAACGCCCGTCGGACCGATCAAGAGGATGTTCTTCGGCACGACCTCGTCACGCAGGTCCGCCCCCAGTTGCATGCGGCGCCAGCGACTGCGAATCGCTACGGCCACGGCGCGCTTGGCCTCACGCTGTCCGACGACGTGGCGATCCAGCGCTTCGACGATGCGCGCCGGCGTCAGGTCCTTCTCGGCCGAACGGTTCATGCCATCCTCGCGGGGGTTTGGATGAGCGTGACGCGCTCATTCGTGTAGATGTCGATTTCGGCCGCGATACCAAGCGCCGCGCGGCACACGGCCTCGGTGTCCAGCGTCGTGTGCGCGAGCAAGGCCTTGGCCGCGGCCGCGGCCACGACGCCGCCCGAGCCGGTGCCGAGCACGCCGTCATCGGGGGCAATGACGTCGCCCGTGCCCGAGACGAGCAGTAGCTCCGTCGCATCGGCCACGATCATCACCGCTTCAAGTCGCCGGAGCGCACGGTCGGTGCGCCACTCCTTCGCAAGCTCCACGGCTGCCCGGCGCAGCATGCCCGCGTGCTCCTGCAGCTTCGCGTCGAAGCGCTCCATCAGCGCCATCGCGTCGGCCGCGCCGCCAGCGAACCCCGCCAAGACCTGGCCGTCGCTCAGGGCCCGCACTTTGACGGCCCCGTGCTTCTGTACCTGGTGCCCGATGCTCACTTGGCCATCGCCGGCCATGACGGCGCGGCCGTCGCGGTGAATCGCCAGAATCGTCGTCATGGATCTCGTGCTCCCGGTTCAAGACGGCACACCACAGCCCACGATCATGCCGTTGCGGCATGGCCACGCGACCGGGATCTCCCGGACGGATCTTCCTGCACCCGCCGTGCCGCGGACAATCCCGAATCCACCTCAATTTGGAGAGAAATCGCCATGGAGACGACCCTCGTCCTCGTGAAGCCCGACGGCGTGCAGCGCGGTCGCATTGGCACCATCGTCGCGCGCTTCGAAGCCAAGGGCCTGAAGTTGGTCGGCATGAAGCTCATGCGCCCCGACCGCAAGTTGCTCGAGACGCACTACGCCGTCCACAGCGCGCGCCCGTTCTTCGGCAGCCTGCTGAAGTTCATGTCCGCTGGCCCCGTCGTGGCCATGGCGCTCGCGGGCGAGGGCGCCATCGGCGTCGTGCGTACGCTCGTCGGCCCGACGAACGGCGCGGAGGCCGCGCCCGGCACGATCCGCGGCGACTACGGCATGAGCAAGTCGTTCAACCTCATCCACGCTTCCGATGGCGCGGAGACGGCCACGAGCGAACTTGCGCTGTGGTTCCCCGAGGGCACTCTCGACTACGATCTCGCGAGCCTCGGCTGGGTTTACGACCCGGAGTAGGGCGCACGCCCCACCCGGTCGACGCTCCGCTCGGCCATTCAAGCCCAGCCCACGGAGCCGCGCGTGGACCACGGTCGCATGACCCCCGAACTGACCGCCGGCGTCGCGTGTGAGCTCGACGCGCGGCGCGGCGCGCGCGTGCGGGCCGTGCATCAGGACGGCCCCCACCGCGTGCGTCTGGATCTGCGGGCAGGCCCTGACCGGTTCGACTTCGTCGTCGATCTGGAGCCGCGGCTGCCGCGGGTGCGCCTGGACGTGGGGCGGCGCGCCCCGCGGAAGCCGAGCGCGCTCGCTGGCGCGCTGCGCAAGCATCTCGTCGGTGCGCAGTTGAGTCAGGCGCACGCCGTCCCGGGTGAGCGCGCACTCGTCCTGCGGCTTGAGCGCGAAGGCTGCGCGCTCGCGTTCTGGGTGGAGCTGTTCGGCGGGCAGGCCAACTGGTACCTGCTCGACGCGGACGAGCGCGTGCTGTGGACGCTGCGCGGCGAGGTCGCCGCCCGCCGCGAGGCCGCGCGTGGCGCCCGCTTTGTTCCCGTGCCCCCACGACCGGACCACGACACGGCGCCCACCCCGGACGCCTCTGCGCAAGTCCGGGCGTTGGCTGAGGCCAGCCGCACAAGCCGCGACGAGGGCGACGCTACCACGCGACTGCGGTGGTTCCTGAAGACCCGTGTTG
>JAQBWE010000290.1 GCA_027625315.1 Planctomycetota bacterium | reverse complement strand
GCTGGCCTGGAGGCGTCAACCTATCCGCTGCCAATAATGTTGGAGCACGCTCGGGCTGGCTGCCTTTCGGCGGATAGGGGATTCTAACGACCCTCGGCGGATACCGTGCGCCCCCCATCCCGACGACGAGCACCTCCCTTGTGAGGGCCGCGGCCCCCTCCGGAGGCCTGCGGCCCCTCGGCAGGGCCCCACCAGTCGACCTCGCCCCCAGTCGGGGGCGTGGAGCGCGCAGGGCCCCCACCACGGACGTTGCCGTGCGTGATCTCGGGCTTGCACAGGTGACGCTCTCGAGCCGAGGCTCTCACGCCGCCGGCGGTGCGCGGGGCTCGAAGGGGCTGCTGATCTCACGGAGCTTGCGATGGGCGAGGATGCGGTCGATCACGACCGGGTCGGTGATGGCCGCAACGATCTTCAGCTCGTGGCCACACCTCGGGCAGACCAGGGGATCTACCGTGTAGATGCGCTTGATCAACCGCGCCCAGCTACGCCGCCTGGCCGTGACCCACACCGGCTCCTTGGGTTCGTCCCCGCACGAGCCCCGAGGCAAAATCTCTCCGCCCTGGCTCGGCGCAGGCGCTTCCTCGCCGCCGGCGCGGTAGAGCCGCCGCGAGCGATTCGCATACGCCATGGGTTCCTGCCGTCGCTTGCTCGTTCTCTGGATCGTCGGCCTCGCGCTTGGACTGGGGGGCTGCGGCAGCAGTAGCGGATCGGCGGATACGTCCGCGAACGCGTCACTGCTCGCGGGCACGCACTTCCTCTGGGTGTTCTCGGCCACGGATGACGTGCCGGATCGAGGCAACGCCGCCTGGGCGGTTGTCACGCTCGATGGCGTCAGCGCCATGACGGGCACGGCAGGGGAAAACGCCGGCGGCAGCGTGATCGGACCGCTTCCCTTGGCCGCGACCTACGGTGTAGCGGCCGATCGCTCGACGACGTTTTCGTTCGGCGCAGGGTCGAACTACTCCGGGTGGTCGAACGTCGACGGGTCGGCGGCACTCGCTGGCGCGACCGCCGCCTCGTCGACCCCGGCCGCGATCGGCCTCTTGAAACTCACCTCCGGCGTGGTGGACGCGGATCTCGCCGGGAACTGGTTCCTCGGGGCCGTGGTCCTCACGGTCACGGGCAGCATCAGCACGTACTGGGGGTCCGCCACGCTCGATGCCGTGGGCGCGGGTACCGCCACGATCTCCGCTAACTTCGAGGGCGTCGTGGCGGGCGGTCCCCCGGTCGCGCTGAGCGCAGCCACGGCCTCGAACGGCCAGCTCACCATGACGATGGGAGGCACGCCGCTCGAGGGAGCGATGCACGTCGGTCGCAACCTGATCGTCGCCGTGGGCTCGACGACGGATACGGAGGACCCCACCTGGGTCGTGCTCGTTCGCAAGACGAGCGGCGCGTCGAATGCGACGTTTGGCGGCACGTACCAGATCGTAGGTCTCGAACGCGACGGGGGCGGATTTGGATCCCTCACGGGCGCCGTCGTCGCGAACGGCGCCGGGAGTCTCACGGCCACGTTCACGAAGAACACGGATGGGGTGATCTCCGCGTCAGGGCCGGACGTCGTGAGCTATGCCGCCGCGGCCGATGGCGGCCTCATCGTGGATGCAGTGGGCGAGCCCCTCGAGGGCGGCTTCTCAGCCGGTGGTGCGTTCGCCGTGCTTGCCGGTCCGACGACCGCGATGACGAACCCGCGCATCTACGTGCTACTGCGACGCTAACCCGCAAGACCGAGTAAACAAACAAGAGGATTGCTGCGGAGCGCGGCGCCCGGCTAGGATGTGCGGCACGTGGCCCGGAGGGGGTCGCGTAACCGGAGGGATTCCCATGCTTCGTATGATCCAGATGGTCGCTGGCATGGCCATGTTGAGCTTGGCCATGGGCTGCGGAAGCAGCTCTCCGATCCCGGGCGTCCCGCTGCCGTCGCTCGTGAACGGATCGTTCGAGACCGGGGACTTCACCGGCTGGGTCACGCAGGACCTTACCGATCCCCTTGCTCCGCTCGCGGTCGGGCCCAGCGGGGCGACCGACGGCGTCTCCGGCGTCCAGACCGGTTTCGACGGTAACGGCGGCCCGGGCAACGACTCGATCTTCGTGGCGCAGGACGTCGACCTCACGGGCATCGCCAGCGCGGCGGTGCGGTTTGACTGGGCGGTGCCGTTTTGCGATGTCGACCTCGCGGGACTCGACCGCGTGTTCTCGCTCGTGATCGAGCCGGCGGGCGGTGGCACGCCCCTCTTCTCCCAGGCCATCCACACGTGCCCCGGCGGGGCGTTCACGCTCGGCGGTCCGGTGGACAACGCGGTCATCGACATCAGCTCGGTTGCGGGCCAGCCGATCCGCATCAAGTTCCTGTGGTTCGTCCCTGAGGATTTCACCGGGCCGGCGGAGGCCTTCCTCGACGACGTCGTCCTGATCGATCCGTTGGTGCCCTAGCACCCCACGGATCGACGCGCTCAAGCCGCACGGGCGGGATGGTGAAAGCCATCCCGCTCGTCGCATTTTTGCCGAGTCTCGGCGCTGCGGACTCGGCGCGGCCACCGGCCTACTCGCGCGGGGACGAGAAGCGGAAGTCGCGCCAGCGGATGCCGTGCCGACGCAGCAGGTCGTAGAGCGAGCGAGGGTTGAGGCCCGCGCGCGACGCGGCCTCTCCCACCCGGCCGCCAGAGCGGTCAAGCAAGTCGACGAGGTAGCCCCGCTCGAATTGCTCAAGCGCCGCACGACGCGCCGCCACGAACGGAGCGGGCACAGCGCCCGCGGCGCGCAGCCCTAACGGAGCCGGAGCAGCCGCCACGGCGACGGATCCAAGTTCTTCAGGCAGGTCCGCGCGCTCGATCAACTCACCAGCGCACAACAGCACGGCCCGCTCGACCACGTTGATCAGCTCGCGCAGGTTGCCCGGCCAGTCGTGAGCGGACAGCGTGTCCAGGGCCTCGGGGGTGAAGCCCCGCACGGGCCTGTCCAGCGCCGCGGAGATTGCCAAGCGACTCGTCGCCGACGGATCTGGCGTGTTCTCCGCCGGACTGCGCGAGGGCCCCACGAGCGGCGAGCGACTCCGGGCCGCCGCGCCGGGCGTGCTCCTGCGGCTCGATACGGAGTGGTCGGATGCGGACCGCGAACGATTCGCGGAACGACACGGACTCACCGCGGGCACACCACTCTCGCGCGGCCAGGGCTGGTACTCGTTCGATGGCCCCGTGGGCTTGGACGCCATGGAAAAGGCGGCTGAGCTGCTGGCGGCGGGAGAGGTGCTCGACGCCTCGCCGAACTGGTGGAAGCCCGTCCAGAAGAAGTAGCTCGCGGCCACGAGGCGAGCCCGCGCGGGTATGATCTGCCCCCCATCCCCGCGAGGAGTTCACGCCATGGCCATCCGACTCGGTGACGAAGCCCCCAACTTCAAGGCCAACACGACCGCAGGAGAGATCGACTTCCACAAGTGGAAGGCCGGCTCGTGGGCCGTGCTGTTCAGCCACCCCGCGGACTTCACGCCGGTGTGTACGACGGAGCTCGGCCGCACG
>JAQBWE010000289.1 GCA_027625315.1 Planctomycetota bacterium | reverse complement strand
AACACCGGCCGACGCAGACCTCTGGACGGTGCTCGCATGAGCGCGGTGCTGGGCGTGGTGGCGGCGGCGCGCTTGGAGGGCGGGGCCGCAGAGTTCCTCCGACTGTGCACAGGCTTGGTCGCGGGCGGGCACGCGCTACGGCTCGTGGAGGTCGGACGCGGCATCGGCCTCTTCAGCGCGCCCCGCGAGCGGCCGGCTGAGGTGGAGCGTCAGCTCGAGGGCCTCGCGTCGTTCGGCGTCGTGCCTGAGCCAACGGACGCCAGCGCGCTGCGCGCGCTGCTCGCGCAGAGCCGGCGCGTGTTGCGGGTCGCGGATGCAGACCGGCGCGGCACACCCGCGCTCGTCCTCGCCGACGCCGCGTGGCTCATGCACGTGACGGACGCGGCGCTCGTGCTCGCCTTCGAAGAGGCGGGCCAGCTGCTACGCGTTTGAGCGTGCGTCCGCGCGCAAGTCCTGGACAAAAAAAGATCGGCCCCGGTGCGTCAAGGGAGACACACCGAGGCCGGAGTCCAAGCCGAGGGGACTTGTGAGATTAGGGATGTGGTGGAAGGTGTTGGGTTGACAGGGCAAAACCTCAAACCTGGACTCGCCGCGGTCAGCAAACGCTTCCCGCGACACCGGCTTCGCCGGCACCAACTTTCGCTGGCACGCAACTATCGGCCGTCGGATGAGCGCATCCGGAGCCTCCTTCGCGTGCTTCTCTGCGTCCAGATGGATCGACACTTGGCGTCGTAATCGCGCACCCACTGGGCCCCCAGCGGGGCCCCCGCGAGGCTCATTATCTGGGCTTTGCGGGCCATGCTCGGAGACTGTCTCGAAATGCATCGCGTGTGTCTCACGACGATGCGTTCAATGGGCGTCATGCAGCCTGAAGAAAAGCGTCGCGCGATCGTTCTGTTGTCGGGCGGCATGGACTCCAGCACCGCCGCGGCGATGGTCGCGCGCGACGGCTATGAGATCCACGGTCTCGCGATTCGCTACGGCCAGCGCCATGTGGCGGAGCTGCGGCTCGCCGCACGCCTCGCGCGCGCGCTCGGTGCCGCGAGTTTCCGCATCGTCGATGTGGACTTGCGCGCTCTCGGTGGCAGTGCCCTGACGGATGACATTGCTGTACCGAAGGACCGCAGCGCCGACTCGATTGGCACCGGCATTCCGATCACGTACGTCCCGGCGCGCAACACGGTGTTCCTCGCGCTGGCGTTGGCAGCCGCGGAGACGTGCGGGGCCGAAGCCATCGTGCTGGGCGTGAACGCGCTGGACTACTCGGGCTATCCGGATTGCCGCCCCGAGTTCGTGGCGGCGTTCGAGCAGGTCGCGGCGCTCGGTACGCGCCAGGGCGTCGAGGGCCGGGGACCGCGCATCCTGGCGCCGCTGCAGTACCTCACCAAAGCCGAGATCGCCACGCGCGGCCACGAGTTGGGCGTGCCGTTCCAGCACACGCTGTCGTGCTACGACCCGGTCGAGCGCGGCAGCGTGTGGTTGCACTGCGGCCGCTGTGACGCCTGCCACCTGCGCGCGCGCGGCTTCGCCGAGGCAGGTCTCACGGATCCGGCGCCGCGCGTCGAGATCTAGTCCGCGTCGGGTTCGACCGGGCGCTCCAGCACCACCTCGAGATCCGACCAGCCCATCGAGCGCCAGAACGCCAGCGCGCCCTCGTTGCGAACGGCCGCGGCCAGCCGCACGGTGTCGACGCCCTTCTCGTAGAGCAGATCCATGACGCGGCCCGCGAGCCGGCGCGCCAGTCCCTGCCGTCGGCGCGGCGCCGCGACATAGGTGTCGCTGATGCGACCGAGTCGCACAGGCACCTGCCAGCCATTGCCAGCGAGCACGACGCCCGCAGCGAAGCCCACCACGAGCCGACCGCGCTCCTCAGCCACGACGACGATGCGCGTGGGATCCTGAATCCATGCGGCGAAGGTCGTGGCCATGTACTCGCGGGCACCTGGGTGCAGCGCAAAGCGCGCATCCGCCTCCTCGAACTCGCGCATCATCGCGCCCCAGAGCAGGAGGAGGCTCGGGATGTCGCCGCGCCGAGCGTTGCGGATGGGGATGCCTTCCATCGCGCCCTACCCGGCGCCCAAGGAGCGCTCGAGCTCGATCTGCAGCGGGCGGTACCCGGCGCGCTCCAGGCGCGCGGTGGCGGCCACGTGTCCGACGGGCACGGCTGACCGCAGCACCTCGGCCCCGCGGCCGACGAGTGCGTCCGTGAGCACGGCCACCAACTTGGCGGCGAGCCCCTCGCCGCGATGTTCCGGGGTCACGTACACCTCGAGGATCTCGCCCACGTTCTGGCTCGCCAGAATCGGCGGCGCCCGACGCAACAGCCCCATCGCGTAGGCGACGGGGGTGGCCTCGTCCTCGCCCTCGGACGGCGCGGCGAGGAGGATCACGCGGTCGTCGTGGCCCATCCAGACGGGGAACGCCTGTTCGGTCCGCACCCGCGCGTCAGGCATCAGCCGTAGGCGAGGCTCATCGTGGGCGGCCTCGCCAAGGAAGCGCATGCGCAGGTCGGTCAAGACCTGAAGATCGCTCCGGCGCGCGGCCCGCACGCTGGGCCGCGGGGGTTGAGGTTCGACCATCTGATGCCCCCTACGGTAGGCGTTCACCCGCCCTGCCGAGCACGTACGGCCCACCAGATGCTTGGCCCCGCGCCGCCATCGGCTCCTCGAGTGGAAAGACCACGAGTCGTCCCCGATGGCGGCACGCTGCCTTCGCCCTGGCGGGCCGATTGCCTCCGAACGCGCCCCGATCCTGCCTCAGGTTGCGTCCTCGCCGGTTTGATCGGTCTCTTCACTTCGAATAGGGGTGAGCGGTTACCCCCTACGACTCGCGATCATACGCGGGCGCAAGGCTCATCGGAACAGCCGAAGCGTGAAGGCCGTGACTTAGCGTCGCGGCTGAGGTGCGCGGTGCGAGCCGCCCCAGACCCCGAACCACACGCCGCCGCGGTACGTGCGATAGCCGTGGCCGTACGTGGTCGCGTAGTGAGGCGTGCCGTAGAGCGCGGGGTACGGCCCGCAGCGCGGGGAGATGCCCCAGAGCGGGGACGGACTCCAGCGGGCAAACGAAACGCCCTGTTCGAGGCTGTCCAGCGGCCGCAAGGCGTCTTGTTCGATGAAGCGGCGCTGCTCGCGGGCGGCTTCGTTGCCAGGATCGAGCAACAGCGCGGCACGCACGCGGGCCCGGGCGTCGTCGTACCAACCCTCAAGGCGCAACAGGTCGGCGAGTTCGACCCAGGTCGAGAGCAGGAGCGAGCGCACGTCATCGGCCACGAAGGCCAGGGGTACGCGCAGCGGTTCAGGCGCCTCGCGCAGCAAGCGTTGGGCGAGCAGCAGTTCGTCGCTGGCCTCCTCGAGGCGGCGGATCGCGCGCGCCGCGGAGAGACGCGGATCGGCCGCGGCTTCACGCGCGGCGTCGGCGCGCGTGACGAAGCCTGAGACCCGCGCGGCGACCGCGGCCAGCACGGCGTCGGTCGTGGGATCACCGGTAGGCTCCGGCGCGGCGGGCGGAACATCGGCG
>JAQBWE010000288.1 GCA_027625315.1 Planctomycetota bacterium | reverse complement strand
CAGCGGCGGCGTGGACGCGCATGGCATCGAGCAGTTCGTCGAGCCGGCCATCATCGAGTTCGGTGTGACGCTCCCTGGCCCACTGCCGGCCAAGGTCGCTGGCGGCTCCGTAGATGGCCGCCGCGACAGCGGAGAGATGCTCCTTGGCGTGGAAGAGGTCCACGATGCCGATGGCCCCCGGGAACAGCTCGTCGGCGAGCTTCCAGATCCAGGGCGCGCCGTCGCCGATGACGACCCGCCGCTCCGCCCGCTCGAAGCCGCGCCGTCGGGCCTCCCGCTCGGCCCGCCGGGCGAAGGCCGACAGGGTCGTGTCGGTGTCGAGGGTCGCGGCGCTCTCGATGGCTGCCGAGTAGCTGACCGAGCCCCGGTCACGCACGGGGATACCCCCGCTGTCCCGGCTGTTGGCGGCGGGATCATCTGCACACCGTCTGGCGGGGTCGAGTGCGGCCCCGATGGCAGAGTTCGCTGAGGACGACGTGATCATCATTCGCTGACCGCCTCGGCGACGGCCCGCTTCGCGCAGGCGTCGTCGACGAGCGCCTTGCCATCGGCGGCTGCGGCGATGAGCGCGTCGCGGGCGAGGTTGTCGAGGGCCCGGGGCAAGCCCAGGCTCGCTCGATGGAGGCGGGCCACGGCGTCGTCGGCGAAGAGCGGGTCAGAACGGCCCGCGAGCGTGAGCTTGTGAGGCAGGTAGCGCGCCGACTCCGCGAGGTCCATCGGCCGCAGCTGATAGCGCGTCGCGATGCGCTGGTCGAGGGCGGCGAAGACGCCCATCCGCAGGCGACGCACGAGCGTCGGCTGACCGACGAGGATGAGCGCGAAGGGGCTGCGGGAGTCCATCTCTGCGCTCGTCAGCAGCCTGATCTCCTCGAGCTGCTCGGGTGAGAGCAGGTGGGCCTCATCGAGGATGAGCACGACGCGCCGCCGGCGTTCGGTCTCCTCGGCCGCGAGGAGGGCCTGCGCCTGGGCCATGACCTCGGCCTTCCAAGAAGCGCGGCGTCGCACCGAGTGCTCGGACGATGGTGACGTAGAGGCCACGCGTGCCGAAGGCCGGGTTGGCCACGTAGATGACCTGATGGGCGGTCGGGTCGAGACCATGCACCGCCGCACGGAGGGCCACGGTCTTGCCCACCCCGACCTCGCCCACGACGACGCCCAGGAGCGACTCGGCGATGCAGAAGCGGACGCGCGCCACGGCCTCGTCGTGGGCCGGCCGGCCGAAGAGGTCCGCCGCGGCGATGCCCTTGCCGAAGGGGGTGGCGGTGAAGCCGAAGTGGCTGACCCAGGGGGCGCGGGCGCTCATGATGGGTCCTCCTCCTCGTCGGTGATGAGGTCGCGATAGGCGAGCCGACCGAGCGTCTCGGCGTCATGCTGCGCCTCGACGAGGCCGAGGTAGTCGACGCCGGTGGGCTGCGCCGGAGGCGGTGGCGCCGCGGCCTGGGGCACCTGCCGATGGACGTGACGGCCGATGACGAAGGGCACCGCGGCACCCCAGCTGCGTCGCTCGTGCCAGACCTCGATGCGCGAGAGGTCCTCCGGGTCGAAGCGCAGCTCCACCCGGCGGCCCACGAGGGCCGGCTCGACGGAATAGCGGTTGCCCGCGAGCGATACGGTCGCGGTGCGGGTCACGACCCGCGTGACCGACCAGCGGAAGGCCTCGTGGAGCAGGTCGGGGTCGACGGTCCGGGGCGGCCCGCCGGCGATGAAGCGGCTGATGGGGGTCTCGCCCGTCTCGGCATGGACGCGCGTGTTGGCGTCCCGCTCGGCCCAGGCGCTGAAGCGGTCGTCCAGCTGCCCGAAGCCCTCGATGCCGGCATGGAGGGCCTCGGCGAGGAAGGCCTCGCGGATGAAGCGGTTCAGACGCTCCTGCTTGCCGCGGCCCTGCGGCATGTACGGTCGGCTGTGGACGAGGCGGATACCGAGCACGGCACAGGTGCGCTCGAGGGCGGCGTTCGCGAAGGGCGCTCCGTTGTCCAGATACAGGCTCTCGGGCAGCCCCCGCCGCAGGATGGCCTGACGCAGGACGGCCTGGCCGGCACGGGTGTTCTCGTGGGTCATCCAGCGCCCGTGGAGCAGGAGGCGGCTGTGGTCGTCGACGAGCAGGAACAGGTACGCGCGTCGGCTGCCGCTCATCCGCGGATGCGGCACGAAGGGGCCCACCAGGACGTCCCCGATCCAGCGCTCGTTGGGACGCTCGGCCTCGAAGCGACCGAAGACGCGCGGCTCGGCGGTGAGCCGGCGACGGTCGAGGCCGCGGCGGCGCAGGTGCTCGCGGATCGTGCGCGCCGGCACCCGCACACCGTGGCGCGCGCGGAGGATGCGGCTGATCTGCTCGGCCGAGCGGACGGGCAGCTCCCGCCGGAGCAGGCAGGCCTCCTCGATGAGCTCGGGCGCCAGGCGCGCGGTGCCGATGTCCGAGCGGGGCAGTGGTCGCAGCCCCTCGAGCCCCTCCGCCCGCCAGGCCCGGAGCCAGCGGTCGAGGGTGGCCCGGCTGATCTCGCGTCGCGAGCCGTCGGGCAGCTCATGGGCATGGCCCGCGAGAGCACGGACGAAGAGGCCGCGCTCGGCGGGCGTGAGCCGTTCGTTCGTGGCCTCGGCGATGACGCGGTAGCGGAAGAGGGCGATGGCTTCGGCGGGATCGGTGGGCATGCGGGACCTCCTTCTCGGCGTGGCGGTCCATCTCACCCGGGCGTTCGGGCGGTGCCAAGACGCGGGCTCGTGTTGGTGACCAGGCCACGGCCGCCGCAGACGACGTTCCAGAAGCGCCACATCGAGGCGGCCACGCCCGCCACCCGGTCCCGGGCGCGGGCCCAAGCCGCCGCGAGGGCCGCCAGGGCCGCTGCCTCGAGCGTCGTGGGCAGGTCCGCGAGGTCATCGCCGAGACCGACCGCGAGGCCGGCGAAGCGAGCCAGCAGCGCCGGTGCCCGGGCTCGGTGCCGTCGCCGCCAGTCACGGACCGTGGAGGTGGGCACGTCGATGGCGGCAGCGACCTTGCGCATCCCCCGACCGCCGATCGAGCGCTCGAGCGCCTCGCCGATGACCTCGACCGAGTCGAGCCGGCGCTCGTGGACGAGGTCGGGCAGCAGGACGTGCGTGCGACGGCAGGTCCGGCAGCGGCCACGCCGCACCCACACGCGCACCGCGACACGGTCACGCAGCCAGCGCCAGTAGCCGGACCACCACGCCAGGGTCCGACCGCAGTCAGGGCAGGCCTGCCTGGGGACATCGATGCGCTTGCCTGCTGCCGCGTACTCCGCCACCGATAGGCGGCACGGCCATACGATGGCCAAGGGTGCTCTTTCCACCCCGTCGACCCTCTCGGTCGTTCCGTGACCGGGAGGGTCCTTCCTCTATCGGGCCATCATCGCCCCTGCGCCCTGCCCGTGCACGTCTCCGGCCTCAACGAGCGCCGCCGTATCCCGCCGGTCCGGCGTCATCCAGAGATGCCCCTAACACTTGAGGAGGCCGATCTGGTCACACCGAGAGACCTCAAGGCCACACTCAGGTTGATGAAGCGTCTCTACGATGTGGTCATCGTCGATG
>JAQBWE010000287.1 GCA_027625315.1 Planctomycetota bacterium | reverse complement strand
GGCGATCGGAGCTTGAAGCCGAGAGCCCCGGGGGTAGATCCGCCACCGGTGGATTCATGCACCAACGCCGCTTGACTGTGGATCAGGGCGATAAGGGGACTCCGAGGATGGTCGATCGCCTCATCAGGTCTGGCGCCATCGAGGAGGATCAGGTTCTCTACTCAGATCCAGACTTCGAGCAACACAACTTCTCGGAGGATGAGATTGCAGCAGCCGAAGCGGCTCTACTTGGAACCAGCGACGTGCCTCACAGCATCAGCAAGCCGAAGCGGGCCGAATGGATGGCACGGAACATACTGGTCCCGGAGGTAGCGACAGGCTCAACGGAGCGCCCCATTACGCGGTTCCTCCAGACGGTGCTGGACCAAGCACAGCGCGTCCGCTACTTCCGCCCGAAGTACCACCCGAACCTGTGGGGCGAGGACAAGGGGTTCCCGTCCGTCAGGCGCAGGCCAGACTGAGCGAGAGAAGGAGGCGTCGGCCATGTCCCTAACTCTGGTAGAGCACCTTACGCACTCAACGGTGCGCATCGAGTGCGAACTCAGCGACGGCGGTGTTGCGACCGGAACGGGTTTCTTCCTAGTCTTCGCCTCAGACGGCAGACGTGGCGTCCCTGCGATCGTCACGAACAAGCACGTGGTGGAAGGAGCGAAGCGGGGACACTTCGTCCTGACGGTTCGCTCGCCATCGGGAGATCCTGCGATTGGCCATACGATCCCCATCGAAGTCCCAGACTTCGAGAAGTATTGCATCGACCATCCCGACGAGGACGTGGATCTCTGCGTGTATCCGTTGGCGCCGCTGCTCCAACTCGCCGAGGAGCGAAGTCAGCGGGTCTTCTACTCGCCCATCGACTTGTCCATGGTGCCGGACGAGGCGGCTTGGTCGGAGTTGACCGCCTTACAAGAGGTGGTCATGGTCGGCTATCCGAACGGCCTGTGGGATCGTGTGAACAACATGCCTCTGGTCCGAAGGGGTGTAGCCGCGACCCACCCAAGCCTCGACTACGACGGGAACTCGGAGTTCGTCGTGGACATGGCGTGCTTCCCGGGCTCAAGCGGCTCCCCCGTGTTCCTTGTCCGCCAGGGGAGTTGGACCAACCGCCAAGGCCACATGGTAGTCACCGACGGCACGGGCTACGCTCAACTGCTCGGCATCCTGTACGCGGGTTTCATGCACACCGCTGAGGGGGAGATCAAGGCCGTCCCCGTTCCGACGGGGAACCAGAAGATCACCCTCTCGGACATTCCAAACAACCTAGGCCTTGTCATCAAGTCGAACCGCCTCCTGGAATTCGAGCCGATCCTGAAGGCGATGGGGTAGGTCCCACCGGGGCACGCCCACTACCAGCGATGGTGCTACGTGTGGTCGCGCCGTTGACGCTGGTGCTCCGTCCATTTGGCGAGTTTCTCGACCGCCTCTCGGAGGACGACCAGCGTGCGCGGTCCCTTCCGGTAGTACGGATCTTGATCGGCCTGGGACTGGCCACGGCTCTTTCGCTCGTCGATCTCCTCTTGCGTGGGCGCCTGCCGCACAAGGCTCGCTGCGTTGCGTGCGTCGTGCCCACTCCGCTCGATCTCGCTCCTGGCGCTGGAGGCGTTGGGGAACAGACTCGCGTACTCCTTGGCCCGCCGCGCCAAGCAGACGCTCAACCCGTCCAGCCGGGTGAGGAGTACCTCGCGGTCAGATGCTCGGTAGAACTGGTCGGAGTGAAACGTGTGGGTAGCGATGTCGTCCAGCACAAGTTGGCCGAGGCCATCTGGCGCCTGTTCCACCTCGGCGAGTGCTTCAGCTTCCGGAAGCCCTTCGGTCCGCTGCCCGCAGAAGTGCTGGCGAAGGCCGTGGGGTAGTCGGCAGTCACGTCGCCGAAGTCGCTAACGAGGAGCAGAACAGGAGCGCGAGGGGGTGTGTCGCGTTCGGATGGCAGCAAGCCCGCAGTCTCAAGGCTGTTCCCTCTCAGGAACGAGGCAGGCGCCAGCATTGGCCCCGCTCAAGCCGCTGCTGTGATTGGGTGCTGTCGTCCGGACGGACCACGGGCGTCCGCGCCTGCGGCGAATATTTGCCTGGAAAAACTCGGCCGCGCGCCGGTCAGTTGGCGCGCGGGCATGCACCGCGACGCGGTCGGCGAGTCCCGCTTGGCGATTGGGGTGTACGCTGGGCGGCTGTGGCATCGAGGGAGGAACCAGATCGCATGACAACAGAACACCCTTGTCCAGGCGGTCGTCGCAACGAACGGGTGCGAAGTTTCACCGGACACCGGACACCGGACATGCGCGCGTAGGCTCTCCCCGTTCGGCGCGCGCGTCGAGGCTTGGCGCCTCGCGCATGGCCGCACCCAATCTGCCCTTGCCAAGCAGATCGGCTCTCACCGACGAACGCTGAACCACTGGTTGGGATGGGGCACCATGCCGTACGCGGTTATCTGCCTCGTACGCCTTGCACAGGTCATGGGGACGACGGTCGAGGCCCTGGTGTACGAATCGCCAAGCCCGACCCGCGTCGCGGCGGAGATTCCGGCGCGAGACGCCGGGGCACTCGCCCTCGGCGCCCGAGGGGCGCCGGCCGAGGTCAGGGACGGCTCCAGCGGCCTGTAGCCTCGTCGAACTGGATGGCATCTCGCACGGAGGCCCACCAGGCGCTGAGGCGGGCCAGTGCGGCTGCGTCCATCACCGGCTCTCCCGACGTCTCCGCGATCTGCTCGCCTGCCACCCAGTTGAAGAACTCAAAGACCTGGAGCACGGTGGTGCCCCAGGGCGCGTCGATGGCCCGCTCCCACGTCGATCTGTCCCGGACGTAACGGTCCATGGCGGCTAGGACGCCGTCCATGCCCGCTTTCCGCCCCCAACGAACCAATTCCATGCCAAAGGCTGCCAAACTCTCCTCCCGAGTCCACCCGCCGCCGCCCTCCAGAGCCTCCTGCAGCGCCTCTTCCAAATAGGGAATGGCCGGGCGAACGTCGCCCCAACGCGCGAGGCGTGCGTAGCCGGGGATGCGAACTCTCTCGCGGTCGGACTGCCAGTTCTGCAACCCACCAAGGACGAACTCCGCGACCTCCGGGTCTCGAGCGTAGGGCCGCAGCGCGTCGTAGATTCGTGAGGGCGCCCCGCCAGATCGAACCTCCCGCAGGATCAACGCCCGAGCCTGGTCCGAACGCAGGTTGCGGAGCGCGAAAGTGGCCAGGCACACCTGGTCAAATCGGAACATGGGAGCAAGGTGGGCGACATCTTCCTCACCGACCAGATCTCCAATTGCCCAAGCCAGGGCGTGGGCCGCGGGGTACACGAGCAGGGGAGAAAAGATATCCCCCGTCGTCCGCGCGACGTACTCCGCGACGAGTTCTTGGATCGACTCCGGGCCCCCGCCGGCGAGGGTGATCACTCGCGGGTCGTTAGGGTCGAACGCGGTCTCGCGCGCCAAGGAGTCCGCAAGTACGCGGATGCGTTCCTTGCTCGGATGCCCCTGCGCCCGCAGGGCGACCACCAGCGCGGCCACCGTCCCTCGGCGGGCACCGGGCCAAGTCGCCTCCCGCTCCTCCAGGGCCGCCGCGCGCGCCATCCCC
>JAQBWE010000286.1 GCA_027625315.1 Planctomycetota bacterium | reverse complement strand
CTCCGGTGGGGATACCGGGCTATCGACGGGCACGGGGCGAGCCGGTAGGATTCATGCACCAACGCCACGAACCTCATCAACCGTTGCGACGAGAGCCAGACCTACGAGGCCCGACTCGCTGCTGGAACGCTCCCCTGACGTAGCCGTGCAGACAGGCGCCGGCCGTAGCCGATTGCCGCCCGAGGAAACTCGACGAAGCGCTCAGCTGAACTGGCACTAGATTGGGGGACGCGTCCCATTGTTGTGGAGATGAACTCGTTGCCTCGTCGCCTTTCCAAGACCCGTGTCCAGACCGGTCTTCAATGCCACCGGTACCTATGGTGGAAGACGTACGAGCCCGACGCCGCGGAGCTCGTACCCGATGCTGCCTTGCAGGCCGTGTTCGACCGCGGCAACGACGTAGGGGAGGCGGCGCAGGCGTTCGTGCCGGGCGGCGTGCTTATCGATCGGGACAAGCGCGGCATTCGCGGAGCGCTCGAGGACACGCAGGCCGCGCTTGCCCGTGGTGAGTCGGTCCTCTACGAGGCCGCCTTTGTTGCGGACGATGTCTTCGTTGCGGTCGACATTCTCGAGCGGAACGCGGACGGCTGGAACCTGATCGAGGTGAAGTCCACGACCTCGGTGAAGGAGCCGCACCTCTCAGACGTCGCCATCCAGATGCACGTCCTACGGGCCGCCGGGGTCGATGTGGTGCGGGGTGAGGTCATGGTGCTCAACCGCGCGTGTGTCTTCCCGGACCTCAGCAACCTGTTCACACGGCACGACGTG
This sequence comes from Planctomycetota bacterium, assembly GCA_027625315.1. Lineage (GTDB taxonomy): Bacteria > Planctomycetota > PLA2 > PLA2 > JAEUHO01 > JAHEIK01. The sequence continues at coordinate 2,809 of JAQBWE010000286.1, read as the reverse complement.
ACCGAGGAGGCCGCCTCGTACCTGCCCGATGTCCTCGGTGCCGTGCGGGCGCAGCAAGCGATGCTTGAAGCGGACCTGCCCGTGGTGGAGGTGGGCGAGCATTGCCACAAGCCGTACGCGTGCCCGTTCCACGATCGCTGCTGGCCGGAGCTTCCCGAGCATCACGTCTCGACGCTGTACTACGGGCGCGGCAAGGCGCAGGCTTGGGAGGAGGCTGGCTACGCAACCCTGCTCGACCTACCCGAGGACGAGCCGCTCAGTGCCGTGCAGCAGCGCCAGATCCGTGCCGTGCGGCAGGGCGCGCTGGTGTGCGACGAGGGGCTTGGCGAGGCACTCGCCACGCTCCCCGATGCCGTCGGCTACCTCGACTTCGAGACGATCATGCTCGCCATTCCCCGTTGGGACGGGTGCCGACCCTACGACCAGGTGCCGGCGCAGTTCGTCTGCTACGTGCGCGACGCGGATGGTGTGCCCCAGCTTCGGGAGTGGCTGGCCGAGGGTGGCGGGGATCCGCGCCCTGAGCTCGCCCGACGGCTTGTCGAGGCGTGTCGTGGTGCCGCTGTGCTCCTCGCCTGGCATGCCAGCTTCGAGCAGACCTGCATCCGCGGGCTCGCTGACGCCGTGCCGGAACTCGCTGACGAGTTGCTCGACATCTCACGTCGCATCGTCGACCTGCTGCCCATCGTCCGCAACCACGTCTACCACCCTGCGTTCGGCGGCGGCTTCTCGCTCAAGGTTGTGCTGCCCGCGTTGGTCCCTGAGCTCAGCTACGAGGATCTTGAGATCCAGGGCGGGGTCGAGGCGAGCCGAGTCCTGGAGGGGCTTGTGGTTGGCTCGGAGGACGTCCCCGCCGAGGAGTGCGCCCGCCTGCGCGCCGCGCTGACGGCCTACTGCCGTCTCGACACGTGGGGCATGGTCAAGCTGCACGAGAGGCTCGTTGCGCTTGCGGTGACCTGACCCCCAGAAACTGGACCCGGGGATGGGGATCCGGTCAGGCCTCGCCATCCACTCTGGGGGCGAGCCCGAAGTTCGTGGAACGCGCGTACAGCACTGTGTTCCTGGGAGTACTCGTCGGGACGCAGGCGGCGCGGGGCGTGCGAATGGGTGCCACTTGGGTATGGTCATCAGCGGTGGTTTGGGATCGGCTTCACACCGCATTCGCAGACGTGGGGCGCCTGCGGAGCGCGGTAGTCGGGCATCAAGTCCGTCCATGGAAGCGGCTCGGGCAGGGTGATCAACCAGGACGGGCGTCAACTGATCCAAACAGGTCGAGCCGCTTGCCGTGCTCACTCGCCGAGGAACCGAGCGATCACCTTTTCAAGCTCAGCCGTCCGATCCGGAAGGCAGGGCTCCGAGGATCCAGTTCTCGGATCGATCGACGGACTCGTTCAAGTAGGGAGGGGATGGACAGGTACTTCGAGCCGTGCGGGCCGCTCTCCTTGCCGTGCAGGAACAGGACCTGGGGGCGGGCCTCCTCACTCACGCCAGAGCTTCCATCGCCTCCACGGCCACGCGCAACTCGGCCACGAGACCCGCCGGTAGATCGTGCTCCTCGAAGATCCCAACCAGGGATCGGTAGTACCAAAGGGTGCCGTCCCGCTTGCCGGTGAACGTCTCAAAGAACGCCACGCCGTCGGTCCGAAGATCGGCCACGATGCTGCGAGCGTTATGCAGTTTGTCCGCGCACGAGACCAAGGCGACGTCGGGTCCCGCCTCGCGAAGGTGAGCCAAGTAGGCCTCCTTGCGGGGCCTCCACTTGCTCTTCGTTGTGTGATCTTCCGTATCGGAGCAGCCACGCACGATGTCGGCCACGCGAGGGCCAAACTCCGCTGCAAGCTCCGCGTGGGTGGCAGGTGTGTCCTCGATCACATCGTGCAGCAGGGCCGCGGCGGCTTGCTCTTGATCGGCGCCATACTCGATCGCGAGGCCGGCGACCTGCATCGGGTGCGAGATGTAGGGCACATACGCTCCCTTGCGGTACTGGCCGTCGTGGGCCCGCTTCGCAAACAGCAATGCTCCCTCAAACAGCTCATCCAGTTTCATCTTCTCAGGTCTAGTCATGCGTCTCTCCGGGTCTTGCGGCAGCGCGGGCAACCTTCGTTGCCCAGCGGCCGCGGGTAGATGAGGGTCTCGAATGCAACGCCCCGTTCGTACCAGCACGCGCAGCCTTCAAAGCTCGCGGCAGTCTGGAAGAGCGGGGTCGTGACGTCCAGGGCGTAGAGGTCGAACAGGACGTAGGCCAGGTCTCCCGCGGCTTGCTCGACGTCGGCGTGCAGGTACTGCCGGCAGACGGGATCGTTTTCCTTGATGGACTTCGGGCCGTAGCCAATGCCCGGCTGATCCGCGGCGCGTACAAAGCCCGCCTGCTCGCGCAGGAGGATTTCCGCTTCCGAGCGACCGAGCGTCTGGTGTGGAAGATCCAGTACGAGGTACGGCTTACCAACCCCGAACAGGCACTGCACGAAGCGCGACCGGAGTGGTTCCTGATCTCCGGGCTCAGGCAGTTCGTACCCCGTCACACCTGAGTGGGGGAGTTCGTGCGGTGGATACGTCGCGCTCGAGCCGTCAGCCGACACGTTGTTCAAGACGAGCATGCTTGGACGTGAGCGCGAGGCGGATGTGTGCACCTTGAGCGAGTCGCTCTCCCCGGGCGTCGGTGCATCGAGCGAGAGGATCCAGAAACAGTCGCTGTGCACGCTCTGCATGCGCTGCGTCATCAGTAGCAGTTCTTCCGCGACACGTCGTCGGAAGCGTGCCCGAGGGGGCTCGTAACCGGTCATGAGACCACCTTTCGGCCGGCCGCCAAGAA
>JAQBWE010000285.1 GCA_027625315.1 Planctomycetota bacterium | reverse complement strand
CACGACCTTCGCAAAGGTGCCCGCGTCGATCCCGGTGAGCAGCGCGCCGACGCCCATGGCCCAACTCGTGACGTCGGTCGCCTGGCCAGCGGGCGCGGCCACCGGCGGTCGTCGGAGCGGGGCGGCGCCGCTGAGCAACACCTTGACGGCGATGCGCCGCTGCGCGTCGTACCAGCCGGTCTGCAGGCAGTCCTCGACGCGCAAGTGCGCCGCCAGCGTCCAGCCCTCGCCGTCGCTGCGCAGCTCGAGCAGCGGCAGGATGAAACGCGCGCACTCAAAGCCAGCCCACTCCGGATCGGGGGCGCGCTCCGGATCAAAGCGCATCGTGCCGAGCATGCTCATGCGCTCGGCCGCCTCGCCGCCGCCGGTACGCTCCGTGAGCGCGCGCAGCGCGCTCGGACCACGTCCCTCGGCGGACGCCGCCGTGCCGACGCCGGCCAGCGTCTGCGTGCCGCCGCGGGTGCTCCAGTGGATGCGAGGGAGCGCCTCGTAGCGACGCAACCACGCAATGGCGTCCGCGGAGTCGACCGGCTGCTCGACGCGCAGGAAGGCGGTGCCGCCCAAGAGGGCGCCGCGTCGCACGTCGGTGCCGTCGAGGGCTTCCGCCAGCGCGAGGCTGCCCGTGGCCACATCGCGGGCCCGCGGCAGGCGCAACAGGCGGGACTCGCCAGCGGGCATGGCGCAGACCCTACGCGAGATCGCGGTCTCTTGGCGTGTTGCCGCGCAGCGCCGTGGACCCTCGTAGGGCCCGATCCACGTGCGAACTACGGCCCGCGGCGCCCGCGCCGGGTGGGAAGGTCCGGGCGGGCCGTGCTGGCGGTATCTTCCCTCCGATGAATGCCCCCGACACCCCCCGCAAGCACTATCCGGACGTCGATCCTCGCCCGAGCTATCCGGCGATCGAGCGTGGTGTGCTGGCCCGCTGGGAGGCGGAGGGCACGTTCGGGGCCTCGGTGGCAAATCGGCCGGCGGGCCCGGATGGCAGCAACGAGTACATCTTCTACGACGGCCCGCCATTCGCGAACGGGCTGCCGCACTACGGCCACATCCTCACGGGGTACGCCAAGGACGTCGTGCCGCGCTACTGGACCATGCGCGGCAAGCGCGTCGAGCGCCGATTCGGCTGGGACTGCCACGGGCTCCCGGCGGAACTCGAGAGCGAACGCGAACTGAAGATCAGCGGCCGCCAAGCGATTCAGGACTACGGCATGGATCGTTTCAACGATCACTGCCGAACCTCCGTACTGAAGTACGCGGGTGAGTGGCGGCGCTACGTCACGCGCATGGCGCGCTGGGTCGACTTCGACAACGACTACAAGACCATGGACGTCTCCTACATGGAGAGCGTCATCTGGGCCTTCAAGCAGCTCTACGACAAGGGGCTGATCTACGAGGGCTACCGCGTCATGCCGTACTCCTGGGCGGCTGAGACTCCGCTCTCGAACTTCGAAACGCGGATGGACAACAGCTATCGTCCGCGCCAAGACCCTGCACTCACCGTGATGCTCGCGCTCCTGCCGACCGCCGCCGACGCCGGCGTGCCGCACAAGCTGCTCATCTGGACGACGACGCCCTGGACGCTGCCCAGCAACCTCGCCGTCGCTGTGGGTCCCGACATCGAGTACGCCGTGCTGGAGCAGGACGGCGTGCGGTACGTGCTGGGCGCGGCGACGGTAGGCAAGCTCGCCAAGCAACTCGAGGGCGCGACGGAGGTCGGGAGGCTCAAGGGTAGCGAGCTCATCGGGCGCCGCTACGAGCCGTTGTTCCCGTACTTCGCCGACACCCCGAACGCCTTCCAGGTGCTCGGCGCCGCGTTCGTCGACACCGAAGAGGGCACGGGTGTCGTGCACATGGCACCGGGCTTCGGCGAGGACGACCAGCTCACGTGCGAGGCGCACGGCATTCCGCTCGTCGTGCCCGTTGACGACAGTGGCCGCTTCACGGCCGAAGTGCCCGACTGGGAGGGCGTGAACGTCCTCGAGGCCAACAAGCCCATCATCCAGCACCTGAAAGAGCGTGGCGTGCTGGTCAAGCACGAGACGTACGAGCACAACTACCCGCACTGCTGGCGCACGGATCAGCCCTTGATCTACAAGGCGCTGAGTTCTTGGTACGTGCGCGTCACGGACTTCCGCGACCGCATGGTCGAGCTCAATCAGGAGATCCGCTGGATCCCCGAGCACGTCCGCGACGGACAGTTCGGCAAGTGGCTCGAAGGCGCGCGCGACTGGTCGATCAGTCGCAACCGCTTCTGGGGCACGCCCATCCCCATCTGGCTCAGCGATGACCCGGCGTATCCGCGCATCGACGTCTACGGCTCCATCGCGGAGTTGGAGCGCGACTTCGGCGTGCCCGTGACCGACCTGCATCGCCCGTTCATCGATGAACTGACGCGGCCCAATCCCGATGACCCGACCGGTCGCAGCACCATGCGGCGGGTGACAGACGTGCTCGACTGCTGGTTCGAGTCGGGGTCCATGCCCTTCGCCCAGGTGCACTACCCGTTCGAGAACCGCGAGTGGTTTGAGCACCACCTACCGGCCGACTACATCGTCGAGTACATCGCGCAGACGCGCGGGTGGTTCTACACGCTCGTCGTCTTGGGCACGGCCCTCTTCGACAAGCCGCCGTTTCGCAACGTGAGCTGCCATGGCGTCGTGCTGGACGAGAACGGCCAGAAGCTGTCCAAGCGGCTGCGCAACTACCCCGACCCCGAGGATGTCTTCGAGACCATCGGGGCCGACGCGCTGCGCTGGTACCTGATGTCCTCGCCCATCCTGCGCGGTGGCGATCTGCGGATCGATCGCGAGGGGACCGGCATCGGCGAGATCGTGCGCCTGGTGATCAACCCGATCTGGAACGCCTACTACTTCTTCACGCTCTACGCGAACGTCGACGGCGTCCAGGCGAAGCTGCGGACCGACAGCCGCGAGCAGCTCGACCGCTACATCCTCGCGAAGACCCGTGCGCTGGTCGAGCAGGTCACGGCGGCCATGGACGGCTACGACGTGGCCGGGGCGTGCCACCTGATCGTGACGTATCTCGACGCGCTGACGAACTGGTACATCCGGCGCTCGCGCGAGCGGTTCTGGAGCGACGACGCGGCCGTCAAGCAGGACGCCTACGACACCCTCTACACGGTGCTCACCACACTGTGCAAGGTCGCGGCGCCGCTGCTGCCGCTGATCGCGGAAGAGGTCCACACCGGCCTGACGGGTGGACCGAGCGTGCATCTGCTCGATTGGCCGGACGTCGAGACGCTACCCGCCGACCCGGCGCTCGTGGCCGACATGGACCGCGTCCGTGACGCCTGCTCGACGGCGCTCGCACTGCGCGAAGAGCATGGACTGCGCACGCGCCTGCCGCTGGCGAGCGTGACACTGGCCGGGCGCGATGCGGAACGGCTGCAGCCGCTGGCGCACTTGCTGCGCAGCGAGCTCAACGTGAAGGCGGTGGAGCTCACGGGCGAACTCGAGGCGCACGGCACCTTCGTCCTGAGTCCCGACCGTCGGACCCTGGGGCCGAAGCTCGGCCCCGCACTCAAGGATGTGCTGGCGGCCGTGCGTGAAGGCGCGTGG
>JAQBWE010000284.1 GCA_027625315.1 Planctomycetota bacterium | reverse complement strand
GCGTCCGAACTCCCGTGAACCTCCAGATCAAGAGTCTGCGGGGTCACGGCTGCGTTTGACGAGCCATCTCCTTGTAGCGACACAGCGCATTCGCGAGCTGCATCTGCCGTGGCGTTCGGCACTCCGGCTCGAACAGCCGTGGCGACGCCACCAGGAACACCGCGCACCGCGCGCGCGAGGTGGCGACGTTGAGCCGATTCAGGCTATACAGGAACTCCATCCCTCTCGGCGCATCCTCCGGCCTGGACGTCGTCATCGAGTAGATCACGACCGCGCACGTCTGACCCTGGAACTTGTCCACCGTTCCCACCTGGACCTGTCGTAGAGGCGGGCCTTCCCTCGACTTCGCTCGGGACAAGTCAGGCCCGCCTGCTCGGGCCAACCGATCCGCTATCCGATTCACTTGCGCATTGAACGGCGCCACCACGCGGAGGTCGTTTCCCGTGAGCGGCTGGGCAATCCCATTCTCGTCAATCCATTGAGAGCCTGGCGCGAGCAGCGTCTTCACCAGGGCCTCGATTGCGTCTACTTCCTCCATCGACGAACTCTGGTTGCCGTCGTGCTCCACCGGTACCAACCAGAGGTGTGACCCGTCGTAGGCGCCCGCGCCACGAAGCACCTGCACGTCTAGTCCGGCCCGTGATTCGAGCTTGCGCTCGTAGAACAGCTCCGAGGTGAAGACCGTGATCGTGGGCGACATGCGCCAGGTGATCGGCAGGAAGATGCCGCGGTCGGCGGGCATGGTTTCGCGGCCGCCGAGTACGTGTTCGAGGGCGGAAATGCCGACGCCGTCGGGGTGGCTGGCCTTCTCTGGCTGATCGAGCTGTTGCGGATCGCCGAGCAGGACGATGCTTTCTGCGGCGTGGGAGACGGCGAGCACGTTGGCGAGAGACATCTGCCCGGCTTCGTCAACGAAGAGGACGTCAACAGCGTCGGCAAACTCTTCGCGGGCCCACAGGAAGGCGGTGCCGCCCAGCACGTCGACCTCCCCGCAGCTGATGGCGGCCAGCGGGGCGTCGTTGTCGCTGAACTCGACAATCGGTCCGGCTTTCTCGCTCGGCTCGCTCGGCTTCGCGCCCACCTTCACTGTCTGCCCCGTCTTGCCAGCCTGACTCACCACCTCGTCCAGCAGGTTTCGAATCACCTTGTGGCTCGTGGCGGTCACGCCTACTTTCTTGCCGGCTTTGACGACGGCCAGGATCATCTGCGCGCCGATGTAGGTCTTGCCGGCGCCAGGCGGTCCCTGGATGGGGAGCACCGTGCGATCGAGGTCCGTCGAGATGCGGACGGCGAAGTCCTGTGCGGACTCGCTGGGTGCTGCGGCGAATCGTCCCGATCGAAGCCTCGGCGGTTTCGAGAGCAGCAGTTGCGGTCCACACTGGTCGAGCGCGCCGGGGATGCTCAGCGTCGAGTCGGCCAGACGCATCACAGCTTCCTGCAGCACGTCGACGCTCACCGAATCGGCGGCGAATGCCGCGCGCGGGTGAACGTCGGCCATCGTCTCGCCCTTCCTGACGTCGAGCGTCCGTTCGTCGCGGTTGTGCGCCTCGATCGCGCCGAACGTCTTGCCGGTCTGGAGGTTGAGCTTGCCTTTGACCTCGATGTCCTGCGGCGGGTAGGAGTAGCGGTCGATAACTGAGCCCGTCGGCTTGCCGGTGTTCTTGCGCAGCACCTCGCTGACGCGCTCCTTGAACTCGAGTCCCGCCACGGCCTTCCGCTCGTCGTAGAGGTCTTCCTCCGGGAGGTCGCGCAGGCGGAAGAACTCCCACCATTCGGCGTTCACCTCGCGGCGGTGCCAGTCCACGAGATACGCGAGGAGCCACGTGGCGTGATCGGCGTGTGCGGGGTCGGCGGCTTCGGGCGGGACGGTGGCGAGCAGCCGCGCGCGCAGCGCTTCGGCGCGCTGCTGCATTTCGATGGTCTTCTTCTGCGGTTCCTTCTTCTCCGCCACCGGCCGCGGCACATCTGCCCCGGTCGCTATCGCGTCGTCTCGGAGCCGTTCCAGCCAGTTGCGAAGCGCGAGTGTCGAGCGGCAGTCGTCTTCGTTGTAACCCTGCACGGCGTCGCGGATGGTCTGATCGATCGCATCCGGCGCCTTCGACTCGAGCGCCATCTCGACGGCGATGAGCGGCTGATGCACATCAGCGAGCGACACTTGCCGTGTGAACTCGTAGTACTGCTCGAGTTTCTTGATCGAGTAGCTCTCCACGCCGGCGCGAACCGCTTGCCGGACGATCGGGTAGAGGTCCACGAACCGCTCTGCGCGGAGCAGTTCGTTCAACTCCTCCACGCGCGTCACGTAACGGCTCGCCAGCTTCTTGAACGCCGTTGGTTCGTAGTGGTTGAAATGGTAGACGTGCATGCCAGGGTCGACCTTGCACGCGGCCGAGATGAGGTCCATCAAATCTTCGAACGCGGCCTTCTCCTGCGCATCGTCCACCGCCCACCACGCGCGGTAAGACGCGGCGTCTGCGATCCCGAACAAATACTCCCGCCCTCCCTCTCGGGCGAAACGGGCTCCTTCGAGATCGAGAAAGATGTCCCCTACCGACGGCTCCGGCAATCGCCGCAATCCGACCCCTTCTTCGATTGGCAGCATTTCGACGATGGGGCGCTTCTCTGTGCGCTGTTGATGCTGAACGCGTGCCTGATGTCCGAGCCGATCGTAGGTCTCGCGGGCTCCGCGGGCCGGCTTGAACGTCACCGGCACCGGCATCTCCGCCGCGGCGGTCAACGTGCCGATGCCCTGTGCGGTGAGCTCCACGCGATGCGAGCGACCGGAACTGGCGATGTAGGACAGGTGGTCATCCCGTCGCCGCCGAGTCTCGCACCTTCCCTCCCACGCGCACACCTGGCACGCATCGACGGGTTCCGGGTAGTGGCCGGCGATCAGGCGCTCGTGCCCCGTCGCCAGCTCCCGCTCCATCGCGGACCGCACCATCCGGTAGTAGGCCGCGAAGTCCGCCAACCGATAGGCCTCGGCGCCGATCGGCGTGACGACATGAAAGCGGTCGGGCGCGGCCCGCTGCATCCCGGCCAGCATGTCGGAGTAGGCGGAGAGCTGCAGAATCGTCCCGCCCTTCGTTTCCCTCGCCAGCTTCGTATCCTGCGCCTCGTAGGACCACGCCCCGAGTGCGCTCGGATTCTCGACGCGCCGCAGCACGTCGGCCCACCCCGCCATCCCCTGCCCTTCAAGCCGCGCCTGGACGACGACGTCGACGCCGCCCTTCATCGCATCGAGCGTGACACGCAGTGCACCTGCTGCACCTGCTGCACCGGTTGCACCCGCTGCACCTGATACACCCGCCTCTACGACCCTCAACCCCTGTGCACGAAGTGATTCAACGTAGGCCTGCTCGTGCTCCTCCCCGTGCTTCTTGAGGATGGCGGCGTATGGGTTCGACGACACCGGACGTGTGAGTTGCTTGTGCGCCACGGCGAGGTCGAGGCCGGCGCGGTGGCGGCAGGTGAGGAAGTTGGCGAGGTCGGAGGGTGAGAGCACGAGTTGGTCGTCGAGAATGCGCATGGGCAGTCGCTACTCTATCCGCGAACCGTGACAGGCCGGGTCACGCAGGCACC
>JAQBWE010000021.1 GCA_027625315.1 Planctomycetota bacterium | reverse complement strand
TGGCGGGCGCCGCCTCGGTCGCCGCGACGGCGCCCAGCACCCCGCCCAAGACCTCGCGCAGGGGGTTGTCCGCGCCCGCCTCGTCGTGCTCCGGGGGGCGGACGGAGGTCTCCTCGGCGGCCTCCAGGGTGTGCACGCCCACGATCCGGCGGCCGCGGACGCGCTGGTAGGCCGCGTCGTACGCCTTGACGTCAGCGCGCGTGCCCATGGCCCGCAGGATGCGCACGCGTTCTCCCAGCGGCGGGTGGGTGCTGAGCAACGAACCGCCACCCCCGGACGCGCGCAGGGGCGCGACGATGTACATGGGCGCGGTCACCTTGGAGCGATCCGTCAGCGGCGGGCGTCCCCCTCCGCCGAGTTTCTCGAGGGCTGAGGCGAGCCCCTCAGGATAGCGCGAGAACATCGCGCCGGATGCGTCGGCCAGGTACTCGCGCCGACGCGAGAGCGCGAAGTACATGAGCTGGGCGAGGAGCGGGGAGAGCAGCAGCAGCACGATCGCCACCAGCATGATGACCGCCTGACCGCCGCCCTTGTCGCTGGAGGAACGCGAGCGCCGACCGCCGCCCGAGTACCAGAACGCGCGCAGGCCGAGCTCCGACAGGAGCACAATCGCCCCCATCATCACGCCGGCGGTCGTGAGCAAGGCCACGTCGCGGTTCTTGATGTGACCGATCTCGTGAGCCACGACGCCTTGCAGCTCGTCGCGGTCGAGGATCTTGAGCAGCCCCGTCGTGACGGCCACGGAGGCCTTCCTCGGATCCCGCCCGACTGCAAATGCGTTGGGCGAGGGATCGTCCACGACGAACACGCGCGGCCGGTTCGGCAGCGCCGCCGCGATGGTCATCTCTTCGACGATGTTGAACAGCACGGGATGGTGCCGGTGCTCGATCTCTCGCGCCCCGGCCATGCGCAGCATGATGTCGTCGCCGCCGCCCACCGTGACCATGAACAGCACGAACCAGACCACGAGCGCACCGATGCCGCCGAAGATCAGCCCGCCCTCGTTCGGCGCAAACACAGCCCCCAGGGCCATCCCAATGGCGATCAGGAGCGTGCCCATGCCGACGAGCACGAACCCGCTACGTCGGCGGTTTGAGCGGATTTGCTCCCACACAGTTCGGCCGCTCCAGTCTTAGAGTCCGTCGGGCCTCGGCGGTCTCTAGAACGAGACCTTCGGCACCTCGCGCTCGGCCGCGACCTCGACCTCGAACAGCTCGGCCTTCTCGAAGCCACCGCTGATCAGGTTGGCCGGGAACACCTCGCGCTTGTTGTTGTAGGTCGTCGCGGCGTCGTTGTAGGCCTGACGCGCGAAGCCGATGCGGTTCTCGGTGCTCGCCAGTTCCTCCTGCAGCGACAGGAAGTTCTGGTTGGCCTTCAGGTCGGGATACCGCTCGGAGAGCGCGAACAGGTTGCCCAGCGCGGCGCCCAGCAGGCCCTCGGCCTTGCCGGCCTCGCCCGGAGTCTTGGCCGCGACGGCCGCGGTACGCGCGTTGATGACCGCCTGGAGCGTGTCCTTCTCGTGGGCCGCGTAGCCCTTGACCGTCTCGACGAGGTTCGGAATGAGGTCATGACGGCGCTTGAGCTGCACATCAATCTGTGACCACCCGTTGCGCGCCTCGTTGCGCGCGCGCACGAGACCGTTGTAGATGGCGATGAAGTAGAAGGCGATCAGGACGAGGACGCCTACGCCAATCAAGATGCCCATGGTTGTCTGCTCCCAGTTTGCGACTAGCCGTCGCGCGGCGAACCATCGCCCGCGAATTGACCCAGAAAAGCCCGCACGGTCGCGAGCGCTCGCGCGCCCTCGCCGTCCGTCGAGACCTCTAGCGAGAGGATCTCCTCGAGTTCTCCTCGATCGAACCAGAGTCCATGACCGCGTCGACAGCGGTCAAAGATGACCTGCCCGGACGCGCCTGGCGTCTGGACGTGCTGCATCCTACCCGCACAGCGGGGGCACCGCCGCGTGGGGCCGTCGCGCCCCGGCGGCAGTTCCTGCAGTCGCTGCTCGAGGTCGGCGACGAGCGCCGGAGCGCCTGCGGCCTCGAACAGCTGCCTCAGCTCGTCGTCGTCGAACCACGTGCCGCAGCCGTCAATGCAGACGTCGAGCTCGACGCCGTGAAATTCGACGATGACCTGATCGATGTGGCAGACGGGGCACTGCATGGGCGGTCAGGATACGGCGGACGCCGGGTCGGGCACCGCGGGGTCGTCGCGCACCCCCTTCAAGAGGAGGAGACCCACGAGGTAGAACGCCGCCACCGCAAGCACCGCCGGTCGCTGAGAGCCTGTAACGACCGTGATGACGCCGAAGGTGACCGGCCCGAGGATGGAGCCGGTCTTGCCGCAGAGCGCGTAGAAGCCGAACAGCTCGGACTCCCGGCCAGCCGGGATGAGGCGCGCCATGAAGGCGCGCGAGGCGGCCTGGATGCTGCCAAGGCCCAGGCCGGCGAGGCCAGCGACGACGAGGAAGAACGCTGGCTCCTCCGCAAGATAGGCGGCGATCGCGACGCCCACCCACCAGACGAGCATGATGCGCACGGTGAAGCGCGGTCCGAGGCGGTCGGTGGGCGGACCCATCACGACCGAGCCGATCAGGGCCGTGATCTGCACGATGGCGAGCATGCCAAGGGTCTGCACGCCGGTGAACTTCAGCGTCTCGGTCGCGTAGCGGGCCGCGAAGAACACGACCGTGATCACGCCGTCCATGTACACGAAGAACGCGATCAGGAATCGCCGCAGGTGCGGCATCCCCCACACGTCCTTGATCGTTGCCAAGGTCTGGCGCACGCCCTGGCCCGCGGCGGCGAGCATGCTCACGCCGGTCGGGACGTCCGCCGGCAAGCGGCGAAAGGTGGGGATCGCAAACACGACCCACTGGACCGCGATGGCGACCCACATCCACTCCCAGAGGTCGGCCTCCAGCAGAGGCCACGCCAAGCCGAGGGCGACGAGGGAGCCGGCGTAGCCCACGGCGAAGCCCAGCGCCGAGACGCGCCCGCGCCGATCAGGCGGCGCGATGTCGGGCAAGTAGGCGTTGTAGAACACGAGCCCGCCCTCGAAGCCGACGTTGGCGAGGGCCGCGAGTGCCGCACCCAGGACGACCATGCCCATTCCACCGGGGCCGACCAGCGTGAGGGCGAGCACGGCCACGACGCCGATCCCCGTGTAGATCGCTAGCAGCCTCTTCCGGCGCCCCGTGTGGTCGGCGATGCCGCCGACAAACGGCGCGGAGAGCGCCACGAGCAGCATCGAGGAGGCAATCGTCGCGCTCCACCACGCGTCCGCGGGTTGACCCGTCGGCTGGACGATCTCCGCCGTGTAGTAGACCGAGTACATCGACGCGAAGAGCACGGCAAACGACGAGTTGCCGAAGTCGTACAGGCACCAGGCCCAGACGGTCCGCCGATCCTGCCGCTTCGCGTCGCTCACTGGATCCGGGCTCCCGCCACCGTGACCGGAGGAGGATACCCGGAGCCCCGTTCGGTATGGTGGAGCCCCTCGCGGGCGCCCCGGGCGCCCCGGAAATCGACCTCGGCCCGGAGCCCCCCCATGGACCAGCAGCAGCTCGAACGCACGGCTCGCGCCCTCGTGGCACCCAACAAGGGGATCCTGGCGGCCGACGAAAGCACCGGGACCATCAAGAAGCGCTTCGACTCGATCGGGGTCGAGTCGACGGCGGCCTCGCGCATCGGCTACCGGGAGACCTTCTTCACCGCCAAGGGCGCGAACGAGAACATCAGCGGCGTCATTCTTTACGACGAGACGCTCCGCCAGAACATCGGCGACGGCCGGTCCGTCCCGAAGGCGCTGATGGGCGTCGGCATCCTCCCGGGCATCAAGGTCGATACCGGCGCCAAGCCGCTCGTGGGCCATCCCGGCGAGTCGATCACGGAGGGCCTCGACGGCCTCCTGGACCGCTGCCAGGAGTACTACAAGATCGGCGCGCGGTTCGCCAAGTGGCGCGCGGTCTACAAGATCTTCGACGGCAAGCCGAGCCACGCGTGCATCCATGCCAACGCGCACGCGCTAGCGCGCTATGCGGCCATCGCCCAGGAAGCGGGGCTCGTGCCCATCGTGGAGCCCGAGGTCCTGATGGATGGCGACCACACGATCGAGGCCTACGAGGCCGTGTCCGGCTGGGCGTGGGCCGAGGTGTTCCGCGAGCTGTGCTACCTGAACGTGCACCTCGAAGGCATCCTCCTCAAGCCCAACATGGTTCTCTCCGGCACGACGTGCCCCACCCAGGCTTCGGTGTCTGACGTGGCCGAGGCCACGGTGCGGCTCCTCCGCCGCGTCGTGCCGCCCGCCGTGCCCGGCATCGTGTTCCTGTCAGGCGGCCAGAGTGACGTGCGCGCGACGGAGCACCTGAACGCGATGAACCAGCTGGGCCCGCATCCGTGGGAGCTCAGCTACTCCTACGGGCGCGCGCTCCAGGCACCCGCCCTCAAGGCGTGGGCCGGTTCCGCGGCCAATGCCCCGGTCGCGCAGGCCGCGTTCCTGCACCGGGCGCGCTGCAATGGCGCGGCCCGCACCGGCACGTACACGCCGGCCATGGAAGCCGCCCCGGCCCGCGCGTAAGGCGTGCGGCCCGGGCGCGCCGACCAAACTAAGCGGAGCGGCGCTGTCCTGTGACGGCGGCGATGGTGTCGAGCAGACGCGTCGCTTCGATCGGCTTGGTCGCGTAGGCGTCCATGCCGGCCTCCAGACAACGCTCTTCGTCGCCCTGCATGGCATGCGCCGTCAACGCCACGATCGGCGTTCGCGGCAGGCCGGCCGCCTCCCGCTCGCGGATACGGACCGTGGCCTGGAGTCCGTCCATTTCCGGCATCTGAACGTCCATGAGCACGACGTCGAAGTATTCCTTCGCCAAGGCCTCGACCGCCAAGCGGCCATTGCCCACCGCGGTCACGTCGAAGCCCTCGCGCTCCAGCAGGCGCCGCGCCACGAGCACGTTGACCGGATTGTCTTCAGCCAGCAGCACGCGCAGGCCACCCCCCATGCCGCGGCGCTCGCGCACGACCGGCACGCCGTCGGCCGATGGGAGCGCTGATCCGCTGAGCAGCTCAACAAGGGTGGTGCGCAGTCCTTCGGGGAAGATCGGCTTGGCGAGCACCGCGCCCACGCCGTCCTCGCGCCGCGTCTTGAGCCCACCACGCGAGGGACCCGACGTCATGAGCACGACGGGCGTGTTGTCGTCGCCGCGCGCCTCGAACAGCTTGGCGAACACCTCGTCTTGCGATCCGGCGAGGCAGGACCCCTCGATGAGCACCGCGTCAAAGGACTGGCCCGCCGCTCGCGCCTGCGCGACGCGAAGCGCCAGATCGTCCGTCGTCTCGGCCCGCGCGGTGTCGATCTCCATCTCGCGCAAGTGGCCGGAGAGCACCTCACAGGCCGACGCGCGCGGTTCCAGCAGCAACACGCGGCGGCCACGCAGCAGCATGCGCTCGCGCCGCGGCGGTGCCGGCTCCGCCTCGTCTTGCAGCAGGACGTTCACGGTGAAGAAGAACGTGCTGCCCGCACCCGGCTCGCTCTGCAGCCAGATGCGTCCGCCCATGAGCCCGACCAGGCTGGAGCTGATCGCGAGCCCTAGGCCGGTGCCGCCGTAGACGCGCGTCGTCGAGCTGTCGGCCTGAGCAAACGCATCGAACACGGCGCGCTGGCGCTCCGGCGGAATGCCGATGCCCGTATCGGCCACTTGAAACTCGAGCTCGGCCCGACCGCGCGCACGCGAACGGTACTGCACGCGCACGGCGATCTCGCCCTCAGGCGTGAACTTGATGCCATTGCCGACGAGATTGATGAGGATCTGGCGCAGCCGGCCGGGATCGCCGACCAACGCATCGGGCACATTCGTCGCGACGTCGAGGACGATCTCGAGCCCCTTCTCCTGCGCGCGAATCGCGAGCGCCTTGAGCGTGTCGGCCACGCACGCCCGCAATGAGTACGGGGTTTCGTCGAGCTCGAGCATGCCGGCCTCGACCTTGGAGAAGTCGAGGATGTCGTTGATGACACCGAGCAATGCGTCGGCGGAGGACTTCACGAGTCCGAGATGCTCGCGCTGCTCCCGGTCCAGCTTGGACTCCAGCACGACCTCGGTCATGCCCAGAATGCCGTTCATGGGCGTGCGGATCTCGTGGCTCATGTTGGCCAGGAACTCGCTCTTCGCGCGACTAGCTTCTTCGGCCGCGCGCTTGGCGCCCTCCACGATCGCGGTCCGGTGACTCGACTGCCAGTAGTCGCGACTCACCGCACGCGCTTGGAAGGCGAGGAACGCCCCGTAGCACAGGAAGATGCCCGACAGCGCCAGGCCCGTCTCGCCACCCACGACGACGCCCATGACCACCGGCGGCCCGAGCCCGAGCACGAGGTGCACGAGGAACGTGCGGAAGCCGATGCCGAGCGACGTGATGCAGCCCGCCGTCAACGACGTGGCGCAGAGCAAGACGAGGAACGTCGTCCACTCGAACGACAGCGCCTCCATCGTGTAGGCCGCGAACGCACCCCAGAGCGCGCCTGCCAGCGTTGCGCCGACGGCGAACAGCGTGCTGCCCAGCGCCGGCCGGGCGCGATAGAGCGCGTCAAACCGGAAGGCGAGCACGAGCCGCGCGACCGCAACGGCGGCGCTGGCCGCGAGCATCCCGTAGATCACGAGCGGCGCGATCTCGGCATACGGCGTCGTAAGCAGGACCACGCCGACGAGTAGCGCGTAGGCGGAGGTCAGCGGCCGCGAGCGGCGCACCATCTCGCGCACGCCGGCCCGTCGCACGGGGGCGATCTGGCTGCCTGAGAGCCCGGCGCCAGCGAGGGGTCCGTCGGTATGCAAGCCTAGCCGGGATGTTTCATGAAGCGCGCGCCGTGCGGCTGGGAGAGCGCGATTCCTAGGCCTAGGATGGTCGGCTGAGCGAGTCCGTGAGGAACACAGTGCGTCCTCGCGACGGATTCGCGCCTGAGGTCGACGCCGTCGCGAGGCGTCGATGCTGAACCCATCTCCGCTGAGCGACGGCAAGAACATCGGGTGCGAAGACTCGCGCGGACCGCGCGATTCAACCTGTGTTCATGAAACATCCGGGCTCGCCTCCCACCCCCGCCAGGGGGCTCCGAACCCCCATCGGATCGCGGCTCAGCCGCACCCAAGGCCTCTTCTCGGGCCCTGAACAAGTCCGGTCGCGGGCCTAGTCAAACTCGACGAGGGTCTCGCCTTCGTCCCGGATCTCGACGACCTGCTCGTGGACGAGGTCGCGGCCGGCTGTCCGGACCTCGATCCGGAACCGGCCCTTCCCCAGCCCCGCCACCCGGGCCTGGAGGCCGTCGGCGCCGGAGGCCGCGTGGCGGCTGTAGAGCGGGCCCTCCAGGGCCGTCGCGCTGACCCAGAACGAAGCGCCGGGGGCCCGGCCGAGCGCGCGGACGACCAACGTCGCGCCCGCACTCGGCGTGATCGTGCCGAGGTCCGTGGTGCCGGCGCCCAGCTCGACCCCCTTGCGCTCCCACGGCGCCGAACCGGCGGCGAGGCCAATCCACAGCGTGTAGGTGCCGGGCTCATAGCCGCCGAACACGTAGGCACCGTCGGCCAAGGTCGGGCGGACGGCGAGGACGATTTCCTCCCCACGGAGCAGGCGCACCTCCAGGCTGGAGGTCGACGAACCCGTCACGCCTGTCCCCCGGGGCGGATCACCGGCCAGACGCAACGTGGCCGTGGGCCCGGGCTCAAGTCGCAGCTCCACGACGCCGCCGCCCCCCGTGGCGCGCACCGTGGGGCCGCTGCGCAGCATGGGATGGCGCACAGTGAGGCGCAGCGCCTCCCCGCGGATGCCGCGCACGACAAACCTACCCTCGCGCGACACGCGGATACCGGTCGAGGGATCGCTCGGGCGGTGTCGGCCTTCGACGAGCACCAGCGCTTGCGCAAGGTCGGTGCCCGGCGGTCCGAAGACGCGCCCGTGGACGTCCACGGATGCTGAGAGATCGAGCGCTGTCTCCGCGGAGCGCGCGCCGGCACCGACGTCCAGCGGATCGGTCGCGCGCCCGGTGCGCGTGTCAATCGCGCGGTAGCGTCCCGGCACGAGTCCGTCAAACGCGTGCACGCCGTCGCTCGCGTCGTGCGGCACGGCGCCCGGCCCGACCTGGCTCACGGTGGGCACCCAACGTTCACCATCCGGGAGATAGCGCTCCAGCACCAACGCATACACGCCGTCCGGCGGCGCGCTCACCCGCACGAGCACGCGGCCAGCGGCGTGGAGGTCGAGCGCGTACGGACGCGCCGCCGCAGGATCGCAGACGAACGCCGCGGGCAGGTAGCCCTCCGCGCGCAGGATCACTTCGAACGGCACGCCGTCTGTGCTCGGACGCATGGCCAGTTCCAACTCCCCCGCTCCGGGCTGCTCGACGATCTCCTCGGGGGCAACGGGCTGACCCGCGGCCAGAACGACGTAGCGCGCGGGCAGACCCGGCTGCCCGTCCAGCGTCACGGTGAGGCGCACCTCGACGCGATCGCGTAGCTCAAACTCGAACTCCGTTTCTTCGCCGGCGAGATCGATCCGACCGAGCAGCAAGCCCCCCCACGGCGCGTCCCCGCGCTGCAGATGCACCGCCATCGCGGCGGAGGCCAGCCCCTCGAACACAGCGACGCCACTCGCGTCAGTCGAGCCATGGCGCGCGGAGCCCACGCCGTCCGCGGGTTGCAGGTGCAGGGCGACGTCCGGTACGGGGGCACCGCCCGGACGCACAATGCGCACGCGCACGTCGCGGGCGCGCAGGAACTCCACGGCGTTGCCGAGATCCTCGCCGGCGCGCACGAGGAACCGCGCGGTCCGGCCATCCGGCGCCGTCAGCAATCCAACCGCCATCTCCTGCGACAGGCCGTCGATTTGAACGTACGCGCCGTCGACGCGCGCGCTGATCTCCGGCCCCGTCGGGGCGGGGCCGCGGGCGGACAGCTCGACCGCCAGCGGCGTGCCGTCGGCCGGTGCGCCGGCTGCGCCTGCGTAGATCGGCAGCATCACGCTGCGCGGCCTCGTCAGCTGCACGGTGATCTCGCTCACGCCCGGAAGCGCGATCTGCTGCCCGCTGCGCCACCAGACCCCGGGTACGTAGCCCGGCGCCTCGACGTTCACATAGATCGTCTCTTCCAGACCGAGTCCGCGCACGGTCGCGCGGCCGCGCGCGTTGGTGCGCTGCGGCGGCAATGCCGGCAGGTAGCCCGGCCCAGTCGGCGCGGGCAGGGTGCGCTGGTCGCCCACGAGGACCTCCGCGCCCGCGAGCGGCTGACCCGAGCGCGCATCGACCACGAGGACATCGAGCAAGCGCTCGCCGCCCAGCGCCACCACGGCCATCTCGCCTTCTGCCTGCGGCAGCCGCGCGTGCACCATGCCACGCCCGCGCCCGGGCAGAGTCGCGAACACTTCGTAGAGCCCGGCCGCCAGGCCCGCGAACCGCGTCACGCCCGCGGGATCGGCCGCGCCGGTCGCGAACGGCGTCACGTTGGCGCCCACGCGCCCCACCACGGCAATCGTCGCGAAGGGCGACGGCTGCCCGTCGATCTCGACCCGCACGCGCAGATCATGGCCCGGCTCGAGCACGATCGGCTCCGCGGTGATCGCTAGCGCTTGGGCGAGCCACACGTCACCCGTGCCCGCGGCGTACCCGTCGCGGCGCGCGAGCAGAGTCGCACGCTCGGGTGTTGGTCCGCCGCCCGCTGGCGTGCGAACGACGAACGAGCCATCGGGTGCGCTGGCGGCTTGCGCGCGTACGTGCCCGCGCACGAGCAAGGTGATCGCGGCCTCGCCCACGGGCTGGCGCGCGGAGTCCACGACGCGGCCGTGAATCTCGATCACTGCTGCGGCTCCGCCTGACTCGCCGCGCGCCGGGGTCTTGCTCGGACTGTCCACGCCGCGGGGCGAACCGCTCGCATCTGTCCCCACGCCGCGGGGATCCCCGGTGTGCGGATCGCTAGGATCCGCGTAGTCCGGCGCGACGGACAACGGGCCCCCCGGGCCGTCGTCGGCGCCGAGAACGTGCCACGTACCCCACGCGAGGGCCGCGAGCAGCAAGACGCGCAGGATGGACCTCATGGACACGGCGCCATCCTACGCCGCATGTGGCGACGAGCGCGCAGACCCCCGCCGCCCGCCCGGGTTAGCCCGGGCGTTTCATGACCACGGCTTGAATCGCGCGGGCTACTCCGCCGCCTCGGCGAGGAGGGCATCGAGCAGGGCGCGGAACTCCTTCACGGCGTCCGCGCGGTCGCGCAGGAGCGCGCCGGACTTGAAGTGCCGCACGCGGCCCGCGCGGTCGAGCACGACGGCGTGGGGCCAGCCGGTCAGTGCGAACTTCGGACCCGGCTCTTGCTTGTCGATCATCACAACCGGCCAGGTCATCTGATGATTGGCGATGAACGCCCGGATGACCTCGCGCTCCTTCTCGACGTAGGCCTCCGCCGTGAAGAGCGTCTCCCCGTCGGGCTGCTGGGCGCCTTGGGCCACGCGGGCCGTCGGCTGCACCCGCTCCCCCGCCACGACCTTGTCCTTGAGATCGTCGTCCAGGTCGTAGCGTGCGGCGTAGACCGAGTTGGCGCTGGCCGTGACCCCCACCACCACCAGGCCCTTGCTCTCGTAGTCACGCAGGAGGTCCCGAATCGCCGGGAAACTGCGGATGCACCACGGGCACCACGTGGCCCAAAAATCCAGCACCACAACCTTGCCCTTCAACTCAGGCAGCGCCTTGAGATCACCGAATGCGTGCTCGAGCGTCCAGTCCGGCGTGGGGCGTCCGAGCATGTCGAACGGCTGCCGCGAACCCTCCAGGCGGGTCGCGAGACTCTTCGCAGAGGCCACGGCTCGCGTGGCGCCTGAGGCGTTGCGCTCGAGCGGCGTCATTTGGTTGGCGGGCTTGGCCTTGAGCGCGCCCTGTTCATTGAGCGACTCCGGGCTCGCGGCCTTCAGTTCGGCCAGCGCTTCGGCCGCGCGCGCTTCGGCCAGCACGATGGCCTGCGCCTGCTGCGCGCTGAGCAAGCCGAGCAAGCCGTCGGCGTCTTTGCGGACCGCGTCATACTCGGCGAGCTTGTGCGTGCGGTGGAGCAGCCCGAACACGAGCGCGCGGTACAGGCGCGCGACAGCCGACGGATCGCGCGTAACGATGGCGACGCGCAGCGCGTGCGCCTCGAGCTCACGCTTCTCGGCCTCAAGCACGTCGGCGAGGTTGGACTCGACGCTCGAACGCAGCGTCTGCCTGCCGTCGCCCGCCATGCCTTCGGCGTAGCCACGCAGGAGCGTCACGCCGCCTTGCGTGGCCTCCGGACGGAGGAGCGCGCGATACGCCTCGACCATCAGCAGGCTCGACTCCTGCAGCGCGCCGGAGTCGCGCACATTTTCGGGATTTTCCTCGGTCACCCACGCGGCGCGGAAGGTCGCGGCGGCGGCGCGCCATTGCTCGCCCGCGCGCTGGATCAGCCCGAGCGGCAGCGCCTCGGCACCCATCGCCATCGCCCCCCGGTGGGCGAATGCGGCGAGGTACTCCTGCGCGGCCGCCTGGAGCGCCGCGGCGCGTTGCGCGTACGGCAGCACCTGCGCCGTCTGGTTCATCTGGCCCCACGCCACGCTCGGCGTCGCGAGGGGCGGGGCGGCATCCTCAGCGCCAACAGGCGCGCACAAGAGCAACGCGAGCAAACAGGCGAGCAACAGGCGCATGCGGAGTCCTCCGGGCGGGAGTCTAGCATGTTTGAGCCCAGCGCGGGGCGCAGGCCGTGGATCGCCCCCTACTTGGGATCCTCGTGGACCCCGGAGCCGAAGCGCGCCAGGTCGCGCGCAGGGACGGGGACGACCTGCTCGTGCTCGCCAGCCACGAGGTGAAACTTCTGCTCCTTGCCGCGCACGAGCTGCCCGTCCCGGTGGGCCTCGGCGTACACGTAGTACGACCCCGGAACCAGCGCGAGCGTGAAGGGCATGCTGGGACGCTTGAGTCGCGCCCAGTGCGGATCGACACCCCGCACGCGAGCTGCCAATCGGTCGTTCATCGCGATGATGCGCAAGTCCAGATCGGTGTCGGTGCCCGGAGCGCCGTCCTCATCCACAAGCCGGAACGTGACGCGTCCGGCGCCGAAGCGACCGAGTCCATAACCCACCGGCGCCACGAGCCGCACCCAAGCACTCGCTTCCGGCGCGACCCCCTCGCGCGCGGCACTGCGCGCCCAGCGGTCGCGGCCCGGGACGCCGTCGAGCGGCGGGCGTCCGCGCAGAACGAAGCGCGCACCGTCCGGCGGACCCTCAGGATCACTCACTTCCCAGGACGGCAGCTCAGCGTAGCGATCCGCGCACCACTCGGGGCGCGTGCCTAGCTGCGCGAGTCCGAACGGATTGTGCGTGAACTCGGTCGCGCTCGCCGGCTGCGCATCCCCAAACCACCAACGGGTCGTGGCGCCCGCGCGGTAGGCGTACTCCCACTCCGCTTCCGTGGGCAGGCGGTAGGTCATGTGTGGATCAGCTGCGGAAAGGCGCGCGGCATAAGCCTCGGCCGCGGCGTGATCCAGCGCGGGCACTTCGGCACCGCGCACATGCATGTAGAAGCCGCGATCGATGTGCACGGTGTGTTCGGTTTCATCGACGCCGCGGCCGGGCTCCGACTCGGGTGAGCCCATGCGAAACGACCCACGCGGCACGTAGACGAGCGTCCCGCCATCGGGATCCCGCAGGGCGAGGGGGATCCCCAGCGCGGCGGCCTCGTCAACCTGCCGACTCGACACGCGCACGTCGAGTTCGCCCACCCGCTTGGAGGCCAACACGGGCGGCGTGATCGGTGCGGCCGGGGCCGGGCGCGGCGTGTCCCCGCACCCAGCCAAGCCCAGGGCAAGCAGCAGCAGGAAGGGCCGGAGTGACGCCATGCGGCGATGCTCCCACGGGCGGCGGCGGGCGGCTACCTCAGGCGTCCCGGCGCGTCGGCGGCCAATGCGACCATGCGCCCATGGCCGCCTCACCCGAAGTCACCCGACGCCTGCTGATCCGCGGCACCCTCGTGGCCGGCGTGCTCCTGGCGGCCTTGGGGCTCTGGGCGGCCGTGCGCGCGAGCCCCCTGGGGCGCGAGGCTGCGCAGCCCGCGCTGCTGGCCGACACGACGCGCTACGTCCGCATCCGGGGCGCGGCTGGCGAGCCGGTGCCGGGCGCGGAGGCGTTCGTCATGCAGCGCGAAGGTGGGCCCGCGCAGGACATCGCCTGGCACCCGGATGTCGGCGTGCTCGTGCTGCCCGAGGGCGGTGGGACGTTCCGCGTGCGCGTGACCGCTCCAGGTCACAAGGTGCTCGACTTCCCGGCGGTCAACGGCGGCCAGTCGATCACCCTCGTGCCCGGCTTGGCGGCGCGGGTGCCCCTTCGAGGCGTGCCCTCCGACGGCCTGCCCGAGCACGCACGCTTCCTGCTCCGCGTCACACCGCGCGGCGTGTCCATTCCGGGCCTCTCTGACGCAGAGATCGTCGAGCTCATGGGCAACCTCGGCGCTGAAGGCAGTGGCCCCGAACACGTGCCGCGCGGCGAGTTCGGCTACGCGGTGTCACGTGCCCAAGCCCTTGCCGGCCTTCTGTTGCCCGCGCCGGGCCGCTACCACGTGCGGTGGGGACTCATCGACGTGCGCGCCGGGACGTGGTTCAGCCTGGGCGAGCGCAGCGGACGCGAGTTCGACGTGCGCGACACAGCCGCCGGAGCGAACACGGAGCCGCAGTCGTTCCCGCTCGACGTGACGCTGGACGACTTACAGGCGACGCTCGACGGCCTGGCGCACGGCGTGGAAGCGGCCAAGGACCTCAAGTCAAAGTAGCGGGCCCGGCACCCTCTACTTCTGCTGTTGCGACGCCTTCAGGACGACGCCCGCAGACCCGGCCTCGACGTCACTCGCCGGCGTCACGACCCAGCCGTTGATCCAGGCCTGCACCGTGCAGCGCGTGCCGGGGATCAAGCCGGAGATCCGAAAGGTCCCGTCGTTCGACACGACGCCGGGCACCCACGCGCCCTCGACCTGCACGTACACGTTGGCCTTGCTGCCCTCACCGCTCCACCCCTCCACGCGCCCCTCGATCGTCACGCCCTGCTCCAGGGAAAGGCGGTAGGGCCCCTTGCCCGGCTCCGCTCCGGTGAGCCGCGCGAAGCGATCGTCGCCACGCTTGAAGGCGTAGAGCGTGCCGATGCCCTGAGGAACGCCGCTCACTTCGAACGAGCCGTCTGCGTGGACGCCCGCACTTTGGGCTTTGTTGCCCGAACTGAACATCACCATGAAGCCACGCGTGTCGCCGCCGAGGAGGGTGCCCTTGATGCTGGCCGCCTCCCGCGCGACGAGTTGGATGCCACTGGCTGGCGCGGTCACCTCGATCTCCGGCGGCGCCGAGAACTTGCCGCCGTGGATCTGAGCCGTGAGCTTGTAGCGACCGGGCAGCACGGGGCCGATGCGGAACACACCCGTTCGACCGTCGAAGTTCGCGTGCGTGGACGTGGAAGGCGCGCTGATGGAGGTCACGCTGATGTTGGCGTTGCCGACGGACTCGCCCCCCGGTCCCGCCAGCGTGCCCTCGATCAGCACGCCCCGCGAGAGGCGGAATTCAACGCCGGAGCTGCCCGCGGCAATGTCGTGGTTCAGTTCCTGCACGTAGGGCATGTCGGGCCCGTTGCCGGACGCGCCGACGTCGAAGCGCGCGCCCTCGGGTAGGCCCAGCACCTCAAAGCGCCCGTCGCCGGTGGTCTGCGTTCGCAGGCGCATGCTGTCGAGCCAGTTGTTGCGGTTGGCATCCACGCCGCGCCGCTTCTTGCTGTCCTGCGTCTCGTTCAACCACACCTGCGCACCCACGAGCGGCGCACCTTCGCTGGTCAGCACGCGCCCTTGCAGGCTCGCGCCGGGCACCAGGGTGATCACGACGTCCGTGTCGCCGGAACGCGCGGGAATCGGCTCCGGCGATGCCCAGCGTCCGCCCGGCGTGAGTTCGACGGTGTACTCGTCTTCCTTGAGTCCACCCACCGACCAGCGCCCGTCCGCGCCGCTGCGCGCGCCGCCGCCGTCGCCGTTCCCCTGGTTGCGGCCCCAGGGGTTGTGATTCTGGGTGCCCTTCTTCTGCACGCGCACTTGCATGCCTGCGAGCCCGCCGCCCGCCTCGTCCACGACGCGACCGGAGACGGACGTGCCCGGGTCCAGCCGCAACTCGATGGGCGTGGAGACGGGCACGTCCTTCTCGCGCTGCTGCAAGAAGGCGATGGGCTGTCCCGCGGCGTCGAACGCGGCTGCCACCTCCAGGTCGATCTCGGCCTCGGTCGTGTAGACGCGCCCGCTGAAGTAGCCACCCGCCAGCGGCAGCGTGGCTTGGCTACGGCGCTTCTCACGCGGACCGGTCCACACCCGCACCTGCCCACGGGGCACGGGTCGACCATCGGCGTCGAGCACGCGACCCTCGACGACAACGCGCTCGGGTACCGTGTAGACGAGACGAATGCCGGTCGCACCCGCGGCGACGTCGTTCTCGCTCGCGCTGCCGGCGTTGACGCGATAACTTCCGGCCAGCAGCCCGCGCAACTCGAACGCGCCATCCGCGTCGGTCGTGGCCTGGGCGATCTGCTGGTTGCCGCGGCGGCGCGCATTGGGATCGGTTGAACTCACGTTCGTTGTCGCCGCGACGGCGATGCCGATGAGCGGCTTGCCTGAGTCGTTCACGACGATGCCGTGGATCGAAAGCACCGGCGGCACGCGCAGGGCGACACCCTCGACGGCCTTGCCCCAGACCAGCGTCACGACCTGCTGGGCCTCAGGTGGCGTGGGGCGCAGTCCGCTGGCCGACACCGTGCCGGCGCCGGGCTTCAGGCCCGTGAACGCGAACGTGCCGTCCGTGCCCGTCAGCGTGCTGGCCTGGGCGGAACCGGCGATCACGACGGTCAGGCCCGCGACCGGTTGACCGTCGCCCTCGGTCACGACGCCGGCCACGCGCGCCCCCTCGCGCACGACGATCTTCACGGGCTCGACGGGCGTGCCCGCCGCGCTGGGCGTGAGCTTGGTGGGCTCTTCTGAGAGGTGCGAATCCGTCGTGGCGGTCAGCGACCAAACGAGGTTCGGCTCGAGGCCGTCGAACTCGAAGTGTCCGGCGGCATCCGCGACCGCCTGCGCCTGGTTGGGGTTGGACAGACCCATGTTCCAACCCTGCTGGGCCTTGCCCGCCACCACGCGCGCGGCGGCCACGGGTGCGCCGGCCTCATCCACGACCGTGCCCGTCACCTTCACGCCCGGCTTGAGGACGACATCGATGCCTTCGATCACCTGACCCTCGGCGTCCGCCTCGTAGGGGACACCCTGCATCGCGTTGTTCATCCAGGGCCAAGGCGTGCTCGTCGAACCGTCCAACGGAGGCATGTAGAAGCCGGCAAGTTTCGCCTGCACGAGGCCTGAGCCGAGACTCACGTTCGTGAGCTCGTACGTGCCGTCCGCCGCCGACACGGCGCCGCCCAGACGCGTGAACCAACCCTCGGCGCTTTGCCCCGAACGCACGGCACCGACCTCGGCGCCGGCGACAGCCGACCCCTCAGCCGTCACGACGCGGCCGCGCACCGTCACCCCACGCACGAGCACGATGTCCAAGCGCAACACCCGGTCCGCGAAGAGCACGGCCTGTGCTCCGTACGCCGCGCTCGTTACGTAGCCCTCGGCGTACGCCTGCAAGTCGTGGAGCTGTCCGGCCGCGAGGCCGGTCACGCGGTACAGGCCGTCGTCGCCGGTCACCGCGAGGCGCGTCGTGGACGATCCGGCCGCACCGGTGCCGTACTCAGGGCTGCTGCTCGCCACCACGCGCGCGCCGCCGAGCGGTTGACCTGCGCTGTTGGTGATCTTGCCTTCGATGGTCGCGCCGTCGGGCTCGTCGAACGTGAGTACGACAGTTTGATCCGTCGGCGTGCGAACCGCGATTCCGGTGCGCCGGCCGCGACCGGGGATATCCACGTCCGCCATCAGCTGGCCGTGGGGAGCCGCTGGCACCGTGAACGTGCCGTCGCCCGCCGTGGCGAACGCGGGCAGGTGCCAGGAAGGTTGGTGCCACGGACGCTCGCCGGCGAGACCCACAGCGCGCAGGGTCACATAGCCGGCGAGGCCGCGGCCGTCCCCGTCGACGACTTGTCCGCGCAGGGGCGATCCCTCGCCCACGTAGAGGCGCAGTGGCCAGCGCCGATCCGCACGGGCATTCATGGTCATGCTGCCCGCGTAGCGCGGCGGGGCCACGTCTGCGGTGATATGGAAGCTGCGGTGTTCCTCGAGGCCGGCGAGCGAGAATGACCCGTCGGCCGCGCTACGCGCCTCCGCGACGACCGCCCCCGGCACCGCCGTTGGCGCCGACCAGTGACTCAGAATGGCCTGGGCGCTCGCACGCGCGGGCACGAAGTCGTGCGCCGGCATGGCGGCGGCGGTGACCCGCACGCCGGCGAGCGGCACGCCCGCAGGTGTGAGCACGTGGCCGACGATCTCGCCGTCGCCGTCGCCATCCGCGACCACGCGGATCGGGCCGGGGCCGTCGCGACCCAGGAGCTTGGGACCGCTCGCCTGCCCGCCACCCTCGTCGGAGAAGTCTGCCAACGGCCCGTACGCCGAGGGCGGCGGCCCATCTTCCGCGAGCAGCAGCCAGGTCAAGGCCCCCGCGGCGAGCAGGACGGCGCCGTAGAGCAGAACGCGTCCCATGAACCACTCCCGCGACGCCGAGATGCCCCTCGCATCTCGCCCAAGGGTGAGTGTACGGGAAGATGGAGGTTCGATCGGGCTGGCTACTTCGTCCAACCCTCGTGGGCCGTCGTGGCTTGCGGGGGCAGATCCGACAGCTCCTTGGCCGGCTCGCCGAGGCGCCCGCTCCAGGTCTCGCGCCAGATCGGCGGTCCGCCGATGAGGCCCTGGGTATTGCGCTCGAGCCGGTAGGTCTTGGTGGCGCGCCGTGGCAACACGAACACGCCCCAGGGGCGGCTCGGTCCGGCGAATGCAAAGCATGCGCGGTGACCGCGGAAACCGAGCGTCCCCTTAGCGAGGAGCGATGGTCAGCGTGAGGCCATCGACCCAGTGCTTGGCCTCATCGGTGTAGTAGAGGTACGTCCGGGAGGCGGGGCCTTCGTAGGTGCCGGGGATCTGCGCAAGGCAGGACAGCGTGAGGTCGTGCACCGCCTCGGGCGCGAGCGCGCGCCAGTACAGCACCACCTCGCGACCGCGCGTCTCCACGAAGTCCACCTTGCCCTCGCGCACGAGTTCCTCGAGCTGATCCGCGCGGGCCTCAAGCCCGCCGGGGAGTCCAACGATCGCCACGGTCATCGGCAGACCCTCGCTGCGCGTGCTGACCACGCGCACCTTCACGTCCACGGGCTCCCCTTCGGTGGCACGGTCGGACGCGAGGCTCGTCGTGACGCGCACGGCGGTGTCGGCCGACGACGCGGGCGTCAGCGCCGCGTAGCGCACCGCGAACGAGTACGGCATCGTCGAGCCGCCCGTCATGGTGAGGCGCACCGTGTGCGTGCCGGGCGTGAGCATCGCTGCAAGGTCGGGCAGGCGAATCGTGCCCTCGTGCTCCGCCGCGAAGTGCACTTCACCGTGCGGCTGGCCATCCAGCAGGATCTGCACGGAGCCCGCCGCCTTCGGCCGCGCACGCAGCGCGTCGTACGCGACGATGGCACGGAGCGCCAAGATCGTGGCCTGGGTGGATCCGAAGCGGCCGCGCTCGCAGCGCTTCGAGATCCAGCGCATCGCCTGCTCGACCTCTTGCACGTGGCGCTCGCTGCGCATCCACGCCAGCGCCGCCAGCGCGGTGGTCTCGATCTGCAGGCTCGTCCCACCCGAGCGCGTGATCGACGTGGCCGCACCCTGCACGCCGCCCTCGGCGTCCTGCGCCTTGGCGAGCCGCGCCATCAGGGCATGCGCGCCATCGCGGTCGCCCGCGAGCCAGAGCACGTTGGCCGTCAGAGCCAGGAAGTAGCTGTCCTGGCTGTCGGACGCCTGGCTCTTCAGCGTGGCGATCTCCTTCTCGATGCCGGTCGCGCCGGTCTCAAGCAGGGCCCAAACGATGTAGGCATTGGTGATGTCCTGCGGCGCGCCGCCGAAGCTGTCGAGCGCCCGCGCGTTGCGCTGGAATCCGCCCTGGCCGTCGCGCCGGCCGAGCAGCCACGCGCGTGTCCGCGCGACCATCTCCGGATCGATCTCCATGACCTGCGCCATGTCGTGGAACTCGAGCACGCCGTAGGCGGTCAGGGCTTCGTGGCCCGGATCGCCGCCGAACCACTCGTAGCCGCGCTCGGTGCACTCAAACGACGTCAGCTTCTTGTAGCCCCGGTCAAGCATCGCCGTGGCCTTGGCCACGGCCGACGGGCTCACGCCCGTATGCGTGCGCATGTACTGGAGCGCCATGACGTTGGGATAGTTGTTCGAGCTGGTCTGCTCGAAGCAGCCACCCGGCTCACGCAGCAGAGCCTCGAGTGCTTCGGCCATGGAAGCCAGCGGCGTCGGGTACACCGCCGCCTCGCTCGTCGTGCTGCCGACGAGCACGCGCTCCGGAATCGTGAACGTGTGCTCAGCCGTCCCGTCCAGGACGCCACCGAATGCATGCTCGATGGGGAATCCGGCCGGCACGACCTCGATCGTGCGCACGACGGTGTCGCGGTACGGGCCGGCATCGACGGTCACGCGCAACGGCACAGCGCCGCGCAGCTGACCCACCCGCACGCTCAGCAGGCGACGGCTCGAGCCCTTCGCCGGCACGGGGTCCGTGGCGCCTTCGAGCGGCTCCACGACCAGGCCGCTGCCGACCTCGGTCTCGATGCGCACGGCCAGGGGCTCCTGCGTGGCGTTGACGAGCACCAGCGGCAGCTGCATGCGATCGCCCGCCGAGACCTCCAAGGGGAACTTCGGCTCGACGTAGAACGCCCGCTTCACCTCGACTGTCGCATCGGCGCTGCCCAGCAGGCCGTCGGCGCTGAAGCCGTCCGCACGCAGGCGCACGGTGGTGATCGCATCGCTCGCGTCGAACTCGATCGTGGCGCGACCATGGGCGTCCGTCTGCAAGCCGGCGTTCCAGTAGACCGTCTCGGTGAAGTCGCGGCGCTGACCCGGCGCACGATCCGGCGCCACGGTGTGGGCGAACTCACGCACCCAGCCCGCGGCAGGTGCAGCGCGCGTGGCCTCGCGCAGCTCGTCGAGGTGGAACACGACCAAGCCTGCCTTCGCAGCCCCGCGCGCAAAGCCGCCGGCACCGCCCCCCGCCACGCCAACTCCCCCCGCCACCCCAAAGGCGTCGTCGTTGTCCACTTCGCCATCGTCACGGCCGTCTGCGAACTCGCGCAGACGACGGCGTCCTGCTTCGTCCCGCAAGCGCGGGCCTTCGAAGACGGCCGGGTCGGCGTGCGGCTCCATCGGGGGCGGAGGGGGCGCGGGATCGAGCGGCTCGCGCAGGCCCGGCGGCACCGCGCCGTGCGGTCGCACCTCGCCTAGGCGCTGCTGGATCTTGCGGAACTCCTCGGCCGGGTCGGCGTCCTCCGCCTGCCGCTCGTCCTTGAGGACCGGATCGTCCTCGCCGCCCTGCGGCTTGGCGCCGCCCTCGTCGGCGGGCATGCCGTCCAGTTCCACGAAGTCGCCCGCCGCGTTCCAGTCGACGAAGGCTCCCCCCTTGTTCACCGCCGGCTGAGCCTGAGCGAGCGCGCGCCGCCCCGCCTGGCCATACGCTGCGATGAACGCGTCCGGCGCGGTGAAGGCAAAGCGCCGCCAGCCCTGGGTGCCCAGCAGGAGGTCGGTGCGCTCGGCTCCGCCGTCGCCGAGATAGAGGTGCGCGTCCTTGAGCTCGCGCACGTCCGAACCCAGCAGCGCCTGCACGGGCAGACGCGCGGCCCGCTCGCGCGGGTCGATCGTGGAGAGCACGGCGTCGTCGGTCGCAGCCAGACCCACCACCGCCGGCACGGGCCTTCCGCGCGCGTCCTTGGTCACGACGGTGAAGCGCAGGCGCCCGCCGGGCACGCCGTCGGGCGCCTCCGGCGTCACGGTGATGTCGAGTCCCGCGTGCGGCTTGCGGTACACGAGGCGCTCGGCGTGCGGCTGGCCCGCCGCGTCGAACACCGTCACACGCAGCACGCCCGCGGCCGCCTCGGTGGGCGCCAAGGTCACGACCACGGGCTGACCGGCCTTCAGGCTGACCGTCTCCAGCGCCAGCTCGCGCTCGCGCAAGAACAGCCCCACGGTCGCGGCGCCATCGACGCTCGCGCCCACGACAACGCGCACGGGACGACCGGCCGTGTAGACCTCGTCGATCGCGCGTAGCGCGTAACCCTCGGCGCGCACCGCAGGCAGGGCTACGGGCGCCACGATGCCCGCGGGCTGGTCGAGCACGGCGCGGTACGTGCGACCGGCCTGCGGCGTGAACTCGAAGAGGCCGCGGCCCTCATGCTGCGAGGCGAACGTCGCGGCGACGGTCCCCTCGTCGTCCAGGATGCGTCCGGCGATGTCGGCCGGGTCTTTACGAACGGTGCGCGCCTCGAAGTAGACGCCACACGGCAGACCGGCCACCAGTTCGCCCCCTTCGGGGAAGAACGTGAGATCCACCTTCTGCATCACCACGGGCAGCGTCTTGGCCGCCGTCTCCGTGATGCCCTGGTCGGCCACGCGCACCGCGAGCGTGCCGACGCCTTCCGCGATGGTCTTCGGAAGGTCGAACACCACGGCGGCGCGGCCCAGCGCGTCGAGCCGGATGTCCTTACGCAGGATCTCCACGCCGTCGAGCAGGGCGATGGCGGTCGCCAACGCATTGGCCGACGCGCCGCCCTCGGCGCGCGAGCACTCGAGTGTGGCCTGCACGCGATCGCCCGGCCCGTAGGCCTTGCTGAGGAACTGCAAGTCGGTCCGCAGCCGCGGGGCGCGGTAGTCGCGCACGTCCACCTCGAGCTCGGCCTCCGGCACGCCCAGGCCCGGCACGGTGGCCGCGATCACGTACGTCCCGCCCGCGAGGTCCTCGGGCAGCGCGTAGTGGAAGGCCGCGACGCCGTCCACGACGTGCGTGGCTTGCTCGTAGACGACCTCGCCGCGCGCGGAGCGCACCTCGAACCGCCCCCAATGGGCGTCCTTCACCGGCTTGTGATCGAACGCGCCGAGCACCGCGGCCCGCGCGAAGATCACCTCACCCGGCTTGTAGAGCGGCTTGTCCGAACTGATGTGAGCGAGGTAGCGGTCCGTCCCGCCGAGCTCGGGGCCGCGTGCCGGTGGCACGACCCGGTCGGCCGGTACACGCACCGCGTTGGGGTAGGCGGCGGTGTCGGGTCGATCGGCGGTGCTGGGCGAACGCCCGGCAGACCAGACGGCGACGCCGACGGCGGCCAAGAACAGCGCGGCGACGGCGGCGATGGGGCGAAGACGAAGCATGGAACCTCCTCGGGGCAGGGGCAGGGCGGTGAGTACGCGATGCGGGAGGCCGGCCGGGGCGCTTGCGCCGCCGGTGTCGATCGCCGCCATCACATCCCCGAGGGCCGCACGGCATACGGCGCAGGCCGCAAGGTGGGCTTCCGCGCGCGGGCGCGCGGCGAGATCGAGCATGCCGTCGGCCAGTGCCGCGAGGCTTGCATCGTCGAGGTGTGTGAAGTTGGAGTCGTTCATGGCCATTCCCGTCTGCCGGTTTGAGGGTCCTGGGGACCCGGTCCGTACACCGCCCTGGCTGCGCCTGCCTGGGCCCTGGCTGCGCCCGCTTGGGCCCTGGCCTCGTTTGCCTGACGCCTCCGCATCAGCACCCCGGTTCCGGGGCCAAGACCTGCTCC